>MQUF01000028.1 GCA_001914235.1 Desulfobulbaceae bacterium DB1 | reverse complement strand
GGAGGGTGTAAAATAGTTTGTGTAAATGGCTATGACTGAGTAAGTCAAAAAACTACCCTTTAAAAAGGAGCTCATATGGCCATTGATAAAGAAATTTTGGATCGTTTACTTGCCGACTACAATTACCAGAAGCCCGAAGAACTGATCGGTGAAAACGGGCTGCTCAAGCAGCTCACCAAGGCCTTACTGGAGCGGGCGTTACAGGCGGAAATGACCGTCCACCTGGGCCACGAAAAACATGGAACCATCGTCACCAAAGGCGGTAATGCCCGAAATGGTAACTCTGCAAAGACCATCAAGGGCGACTTCGGTAAAATGCCGATTGAGGTCCCGCGCGACCGCGACAGCAGTTTCGATCCGGTCATCATTCCCAAAGGGCAAACCCGCTTTCCCGGCTTTGACGACAAGATTATCTCTCTCTACTCCCGAGGGATGACTACCAGGGAGATTCAGGGGCACTTGGAAGACATTTACGGAGTTGATGTCTCTCCCACCCTGATTTCAACGGTCACCGATGCCGTTGCTGACGAGGTTAAAGTTTGGCAAAATCGCCCGTTGGACCCCATTTATCCCATTGTTTACATGGACGCTATCCGGGTTAAGGTGCGCGACAATGGGCATGTTAAGAACAAGGCGGTCTATCTGGCTATTGGCATCACCATGGACGGCGTCAAGGATGTCCTGGGAATGTGGGTTGCCGAAAACGAGGGCGCCAAGTTCTGGTTGCAGGTAGTGACTGAGCTAAGAAACCGTGGCGTGCAGGATATTTTCATTGCCTGCGTCGATGGCCTCAAGGGTTTTCCTGAAGCCATTGAGACGGTTTTCCCCTTCACCCAGGTCCAGCTCTGTCTCGTCCACATGGTGCGCAATTCCCTGAAATATGTCTCATGGAAACAGCGCAAAGAGGTGGCTGCGGATCTCAAGGCCATTTACCAATCGCCAACAGCCGAGCAGGCCGAAATGGAACTGATGACCTTTGAAGAAAAATGGGACAAAACGCATCCGTCCATCGGCCAATCCTGGCGAAGAAATTGGGAAAGAATCACCCCATTTTTTGCGTATTCGCCCGAGATACGCAAGGTGATATATACCACCAATGCTATTGAGTCGTTGAACATGTCACTGCGCAAAGTTACCAAGAACCGGGGTTCATTTCCCAATGACGAGTCGATGCTTAAACTGCTTTACATGGCGCTGAACAATATCGCCAAAAAATGGACTATGCCAATCAGAGACTGGAAGGCTGCCTTGAACCGCTTTTCAATCTTGTTCGGCGACAGAATGCCTGCATATTGAAAATTAAAAATGAAAACCATTTACACAAAATTCTTTACAGGCCCTGGAGCCGGGTTTGCACGATTTGATTCCCTGTGGCTTTTCATTCCATCCTGTTTAAATCTGATCTTTTTCATTTTTTCTCTGGGTCACCGTCGATGACGCGACCAGACATCCATTTGCTGCATCCGAAATCAGATACAGATCTTGCTACCCTGTATCTTGCATGATCTCCGCAGAAGATTGAGTTTGGGCCAACCCGCCAGCCTCGAAACAGATTTCATCGTCGCATTACAGTTCTGCATGCATAGTCCCCAATTCGGCGAGGACTGACGGGAAGATCGTTATCTATAACAGGAAGTATGTATTTTCTTCTCAGGCTACTTTCTTTTCTTCATGATGGATAAAATCGGCCTGATTTTTGTCAACAGCCATCATATACGCAACCAGCTTTCTGGCCACGGCGAGAGTTGCCCTGTTTCTGTTGCCTTTCCGCAATTCCCGTTCGTGGACAGCTTCCAGTTGGCTATTCCAATGCGGGGCAATCTTGGCGGTTTCAATAAGCATAGTCTGGAGATGCTTGTTGCGCTTTTTGGAAATCGGCCCCCGTTGTTCTTTGCCGGCTGATTCCCGCTGCGCGCTGCATAGTCCACAGTAACTGATTGCCTGCCGTATTGAATTAAATCTCATGGGGTCGCCTATCTCCAATACCCAGGTCAGCGCCATCACTTCGCCGACCCCGCGAATTGTCATCAAACGCTCCACTCTTTCCTGAATTAGACTGTGAGTCCGCAATCCAGCAATGAGCCGTTTCTGCAGAGCCCGAAATATCTCGAAACTGGAACGGCTCAATTTTAATAGCTCTCTTACTGACGGCGGTATCTCGTCAACACTATCAAGCAGTTCATTGAAATATTTTTTGTGATTACCATCGACTTTCAGCCAGCTTCAACAGCCTAATAGGCCTCGGCAAAGTATGCACAGCTGCATGGGCTAGGCTTGGCACCATTTTGCCCAACTGAAAACGATGGTTGAATCGGTAACAAAACTCAGCAAAATAGCGAGGTATATGTTTCTCACTGATTGCATGGTAGCTTCCACGGATGGCATTTTTGACGTTGCCGAGCATGGTGTTCACCCATTTGAACTCTTTGATCTCAACACTGTCAGGACCGCCTCCCGTGATAATGCGTTGATGAGCACAACCTGCTTTCTTGATTCCCGTAAAGCAGCTGAAACCATCGGTCACAACAATACTGCCTGGCGCCAGGTGTTTCTCGGACCATTGGGAAATTTCTTGCTTAGAAAATGTGGTCACCTGGCTGAAACGCATTTGCTGGGGATGACCTTCTTCGTCAGTGGAAACGGCGGCAACAAAAGGCGTTTTCCCGGATGCTCCGCGTCCTCTTTTTCCACCTCTGCTTTTGCCGCCAATATAGGAATCGTCGATTTGGATGAAGCCGGATAGGGGTGTTGCGTCATCTTGTTTTTTCATGACGTGCTGCAACTTATGCTTCATGCGCAAAGCAGCATTGGCAGAAACCCCAATGGTTCTCGAAAGATTGAGTGAGGATATGCCATCTTTTGACTGGGTGATAAGGTAAATTGCAAGGAACCAGATATTGAGCGGCAGTTTTGTGTTATCGAAAATGGTTCCGCTTGTAACAGATGTTTGCCGGTGGCAACGTCGGCATTGGTAGACTTTGCGGCTGCTGATTTGACAATAACAGGTGTGGCCGCATTCCGGGCAGACAAAGCCCAGCGGCCACCTCAGATCAAAGAGAATTTGACGGCATTTCTCGTCAGTGCCGTATTTGGAAAAAAACTGTGTCAAACTCATGCCTTTTTGAAACTGAATTTTATTTTTTGCCATGGGACCCTCCAATTGAATGGTTGCTTTTGAAGGATTATCCCATACGAGATAGGACAAATAGCGTCCTACCAATTAAAAAACTGAAACTTTATATGAAACTCTCAGTTTGGGGGGCAACAAAGTCCTTTTTTTTTTAATTGTGTCAGAATCAGCCTCTGGCAGATAATTTTTATATTC
>MQUF01000027.1 GCA_001914235.1 Desulfobulbaceae bacterium DB1 | reverse complement strand
CACCTTGCAGTGTCCCTTGACCATGACATTGTTAGCGCCGAAGTCTTCTTTCAATCGGCTGTTTGCCCGTTCCGCGCTGGACCGGATTTTATAGCGCTCTGCCTCGTGCGGTGCCATGGGGACAACCTCTTGGCCGCGGCCATTCTTATCTGTGATTGGAACATGGCCGAACTTCCGGCTGGTCTCCTCGATCCGCTTGGCATCGTAGGCTGCATCCATCAAATCGTAGAGATAGGTCACCTTTCCGCTGGTCAACTTGATCAGCGGAATCGCTACCTGGCTGTCATGCAGCGAAGCAGAGGTTACAAGGGCACTGATTGGCAGGCCGATATCGTTGATGTCCAGATGCAGCTTGAAACCGTTCCATGATATTTTGTACCCCTTGGCGTCCTTCTTGGTGCCACGATCACAGGCAACCGGCAACTCACCAATGGCTTCCTCGGCACTCTGGCGGACCTGACGGTCAAGCCGCTTCTCGATGGCCGGCGTCCGTTGCTCGCCTTTGGCGGGACGCCCCCTCTTGCGAGGCTTCTTCGGCTCCCTGGCCACCTTCTTCGCCGCTTTCTCACGTCCGGCAATGGCCGTGGAGTCCCGGCTGATGTGTCCGACAAGCTCTTCGCCAAGGTATTCCTTCACCAGTGCATCATGGACCCGCCCACCAAGACTGCCGGCGGCAAATTCGGCAAAGGCCCGCGACAAGGTAGGCTCCGACGGGATAGCATTGGAAGTGGCAAATCCGCATATCTGCCGCAGATTCCCTGCTGATTGCAGAGCCCGACGCAGGTCGCTGGTCGTCGGATATCGGTAGAGCGCCTTTGCCACGAATGCTCGGGCGCAAGCCTGTCGGTCAAGAGGCTTGCGCCCGGGATACTGATATCGACGTATGTTCCTTGGTACGTGTTGCTCAACCTGGATAATCTCCAGAATAGACACCAGGCGTTCCTCCTGCGCGGTGAGCGGAGCTTGCAAACATTTGTTCAGATGGGGAAACAGACTTCTTTGGACATACCCCATCAACCATGATATTTTGTCGGTGAGCTTCACGGCGTTCTCCTGTGTTCTGTTTTGCTGGTTACAAAACAATACCAGAAAACGCCGTGAAGTTCAATTATTTCAATATGTTACGCGATAATATCTTTTGTGTGGCGCGTCTCGTCATTTTGAAAGAGGCTCTACATTATGCAAGAAAAAAAGCCTCCAACTTACCGTGACGATGGCTGCGGAGCCGGCGTTGGCGGGGCGGCACGAATCATTGCCACCCCCGCCAGACCCAGGATCAGGACCGCCGCCCCGGCACTGTAAAAGGCCCAGGACAGACCGAACAAGTCCATCACCCAGCCGGTTCCGAGCGAGCCGAGAAAGATGCCGGCGCTCATCGAAAGATTGAACACTCCCATCATGGTCCCATGCCCGAAGATCCTGCCCTCCTCGGTGGCCAAGGCCCCCAGCGCCGGCCAGAGCATGGCCTCGCCCGCTCCCAGCACGACGAACAACCCCAGATAGTGGCGAAAATCGACGGCCAGGGGCACCAGAACGATAATCAGGCTGACGATCAGGCAGCCGATCATCAGGAGGACGACCTTGTCCCGCCGGTCGGCCAGGCGGCCGAAGGGGGTCTGCAAGACGGCGTTGGTCAGGGTCCGGCCGGCGATAACCAGACCGATCATGATGCCGGTGGCTGGAAAACGCTGATGCATGAGAAGCGGCAGAAAGGCCATGGACGGAACCATGATGATCATCGTTGCCATCCGGGTCAGCAGGATGCCACTGGCCCGGCGGCTGGCCAGGACCTGGTACATTCCCCGGAAAATCCCGAGTTGCGGCCCGACCTTCTTGCCGGTCTCGGCCATGACCGGCATCCGCAGAAGGACCAGGGCAAAGGCCAGAAAGCTCAAACCGGCCATGGCGTAAAAGGCGGAGGCCATCCCCCAGAGATCGGCAAAAAATCCGCCCAGCATCGGGCCGCCGCCGATACCGGTGAAGATGGCGATGTTGAGCAACCCCATATAGCGGCCTTCCTCGCCCGCCGGCGCCATTTCACTGACATAGGCCATGGCCACCGGCACGATCATCGCCGAGCCGAAACCGTGAAAGGTACGGATGACGATCAGGTTTCCCACCGAACCTGCCGCCGGCATGATCAGCCCCACCAAACCGTAAATGAAGAGACCGACGACCAGAAAGCCCTTGCGGCCCCAGCGGTCGGAAAGGGAGCCGACCACCGGCTGAAAAAAACCCCGGGTCAGAGAAAAGGCGGCGACCATCATCCCCAGGGCGGTGCCGCTGGCCCCGAGCCGCGTAGCGAAGTCGGGCATCACCGGGACAATGATCCCGATCCCGAGCAGGGCGATGAAGACCGAAAGCAGCAGAATTATCAGAATCTGACGGTTCATGGTGGATTTGCCATGGGCCATTTCCTGAATTGACGCTTCGTGGGGAGTTTCACTTTATCAGCATCTAATTGCATCGGATCATCGTTTTTCCCTGGACCGCCATCATTCACCCGCCCACTTGGCGTGGGGCGGTCGATAACGGATTCAGGAATTTCTCCTGGGATTAAAAAGCCTTTCAAGATATTTCCGGAAAAAGCGAGGCCGGGCCGGTGTCGATAGAGGAAATTGTACTACGAACTTGAATCGGCTTTCGGTTTTTTAATGGTGCAAGAGGGGCGGACTTTCCGGGCAGGAAAAACGGGAGGCTTCAGGCAAACCGGCCGGGCCTGCTCCGGACGGCCCGATGGCAATACAGGCGGCAGCGCGTAACCCGGAGCCGAGCAACCGGCCGCAATTAAACCAGCGGAGATGTCGATCATTGGTCAACCGAGATCGATAAACTAAAAAAAGTTAGGAGATGGCTGAGCAAAAACTTCGCTATACAGGTGTGTTTTTGTGACCGAGGCCAAATGCCGAAGGAACCAAAACCTCCCCCCGAAGGCAGTGCCCTCCTCAAGGGAGGATTGAAAGGGAGGATTGAACAGAACCCTTGGGGTGCGCCACCACAGAGCATGCGGCGCCATCAAGACTAAATAAATGCGCGATCCGGCGCAGCCGGCCTCGCATTTCAAGACTTCGAGGGGTCCGCCGCGATGGTGAATTTGGTCGGAAAGGCGCTCCGTGAGAGTTCCTTGCGACACTCCTCCCACTCTTGCGCCCCCTCCGGGCTGCGTGAATGCTCAATAACCTTTTGGCCGGCCTGTCCCATCTCCTGTAGCAACTCAAGGGCCTCGCGCTGCCGGCTCTGCATCATCAGTTCCTGTACTTTCGCGCCCATCTCTTCCGCGTCCCGCCGCGCTTTTCCCGGCCCGCTCTTCCTTTGACAGCGACTGCCGATCACCTTGTCCATGAGCAGAGGCTTCCCCCGGCGGTTCGATTCCTCGAAAGGGGATAATACCAGGTGGCGAGGTGGGCGTATTTGCCCACCAGGATATTGTATTCCTCCTGGGTCATCTGCTCCTGGGCCATAAGCATTTTGAATTTGTCGAAGATCCCATCCACCACTCGCGTGGTTTTGTCGCCTTGGGGGGTATTGCTGTAAATGCTTACACCGATAGCTGCTCCGGGCGGATCGTATTTATCGACCTCCCCGGCGTTCATATATTCAAAGAAGGCGTACACCTCCTCCTTTCCGTTTCGCTTCCCCGGCCGGCTGCCCCCTGATCCGCTGCATAGAAGGCCTTGACCCAAGTGGACATATGGTTTCTCTCCCGGTTATCCAAAGGGAAAATCCTACAAACCATACCAAACAAACATTTGTTTAAACTAACAGCACAAAAAAAAATGTCAACTGATATTATGGCCATGCAGTCAAACTGCCCAGCAGGTAGCCGGAAATGTCGTTAGCCGACAACATCTTCCCGGTCATTAACTATCAATTAATATTTTTCTCTGCGTAATCACAAAACATATTTGTCCAGAACTATCGCGAACTTCTCCGAAGAAAGTCATCCCTCAGGAAAAGAGTATTTAGACTAAAATCACCGGACGGTCTTCTCACTGGAAAATTGGGAGACTACAGAGCCTCTTTCAAAATGACGAGACGCGCCACACAAAAGATATTATCGCGTAACATATTGAAATAATTGAACTTCACGGCGTTTTCTGGTATTGTTTTGTAACCAGCAAAACAGAACACAGGAGAACGCCGTGAAGCTCACCGACAAAATATCATGGTTGATGGGGTATGTCCAAAGAAGTCTGTTTCCCCATCTGAACAAATGTTTGCAAGCTCCGCTCACCGCGCAGGAGGAACGCCTGGTGTCTATTCTGGAGATTATCCAGGTTGAGCAACACGTACCAAGGAACATACGTCGATATCAGTATCCCGGGCGCAAGCCTCTTGACCGACAGGCTTGCGCCCGAGCATTCGTGGCAAAGGCGCTCTACCGATATCCGACGACCAGCGACCTGCGTCGGGCTCTGCAATCAGCAGGGAATCTGCGGCAGATATGCGGATTTGCCACTTCCAATGCTATCCCGTCGGAGCCTACCTTGTCGCGGGCCTTTGCCGAATTTGCCGCCGGCAGTCTTGGTGGGCGGGTCCATGATGCACTGGTGAAGGAATACCTTGGCGAAGAGCTTGTCGGACACATCAGCCGGGACTCCACGGCCATTGCCGGACGTGAGAAAGCGGCGAAGAAGGTGGCCAGGGAGCCGAAGAAGCCTCGCAAGAGGGGGCGTCCCGCCAAAGGCGAGCAACGGACGCCGGCCATCGAGAAGCGGCTTGACCGTCAGGTCCGCCAGAGTGCCGAGGAAGCCATTGGTGAGTTGCCGGTTGCCTGTGATCGTGGCACCAAGAAGGACGCCAAGGGGTACAAAATATCATGGAACGGTTTCAAGCTGCATCTGGACATCAACGATATCGGCCTGCCAATCAGTGCCCTTGTAACCTCTGCTTCGCTGCATGACAGCCAGGTAGCGATTCCGCTGATCAAGTTGACCAGCGGAAAGGTGACCTATCTCTACGATTTGATGGATGCAGCCTACGATGCCAAGCGGATCGAGGAGACCAGCCGGAAGTTCGGCCATGTTCCAATCACAGATAAGAATGGCCGCGGCCAAGAGGTTGTCCCCATGGCACCGCACGAGGCAGAGCGCTATAAAATCCGGTCCAGCGCGGAACGGGCAAACAGCCGATTGAAAGAAGACTTCGGCGCTAACAATGTCATGGTCAAGGGACACTGCAAGGTG
>MQUF01000026.1 GCA_001914235.1 Desulfobulbaceae bacterium DB1 | reverse complement strand
AGAATCCCTGACATCCTGTCCGTCGAGCAGACGGGGCAACTATTTGCCGCAACCAAAACCTTGAGCTACAAGGTCTTCTTTTTTACCTGCTACAGCATGGGCCTGCGCCTTGGCGAAGGCATTCGACTCACAGTCGGCGACATCGACGCAGGCAACATGCGGGTCCATATTCGTGATGCCAAGGGTAACAAGGACCGGCTGGTGCCGCTGCCAGACAAGACCTTGCGGGTGCTGCGGGAGTTCTGGGCCATGCACAAGCATCCCCGGTTCCTCTTCCCCAGCAGGAAAAGAGGTCTGAAAAATGCCCACCTGGTTGATTTGCCCCTGGACAGGGGCGGCATTCAAACCACCATGCAGACCGTTGTCCGGCAACTCGGCATAAAAAAAAATCTCATGCCACTCCCTGCGTCACAGCTATGCCACCCACATGCTGGAGGCCGGGGTTGATCTGCTTGAGCTGCAGCAGATCCTTGGCCATGTCAGCATCCTGACCACCGCCAGATACACCCACCTGACCTCCACCACGGCCAACAATGCGAGACTGGCCGTCAATTCCCTGGTCAACTCCCTGGACATCAGATGGGGAGGGCGTAAATAATGCTGCTCTCCACGATCATCAACAAGTTCAGGGACAGCTTCTTCCGCACCTACAACAAAAATCTCCTGTCAGGCCACATCAAGGCTCTGGAGTCCATGGCCCGATGCAGATACGAGCATGGACCGCACATGCTGGCCCGTTGTTCGGACCACCGGTGCGGCGAACGGATCTATATTCCCCATTCCTGCGGCCACAGAAACTGCCCCCATTGCCAGAACCATGAGAGCCGGCAGTGGCTGGAAAGCCAGCTTGACAAACGACTGCCGTGTCAATACTACCTGATCACCTTCACGCTGCCCGGGCAGATGCGGGATCTGGCGTGGAAACACCAGAAAACCGTTTACGCCCTGATGTTCAGGGCAGTACAGGACCTCCTGAAATCCTTCACCAATAACGACAAAAAACTCGGCGGATCAGCGGGATTCACCGCCATCCTCCACACCCATTCCAGAACCCTGGACTATCATCCGCACATCCACGTTGTCATGCCCGGAGCAAGCATCAACCCGCAAACCGGGCTGTGGAAGGAAAAATCCGGGAAATATCTCTTCAGCCACAAGGCCATGGCCAAGGTCTTTCGGGCGAAGCTGCTCCAGACCCTGGTCGAAAACAAGCTGCCGGTTCCCCATGATTGCCCCGATCAGTGGGTGGTTGACTGCAAGGACGCGGGCAACGGCGAGAAGGCCCTTATCTATCTTGGCCGTTATCTGTACCGGGGTGTTATCCGGGAAAAAGACATCCTGCACTGCCGGGACGGCATGGTCACCTTCCGGTATCGCCATGCCAAAAGCGGAGAAGACCGGACCCGAACCGTCAAGGGCGAGTACTTCCTCTACCTGCTTATGCTCCATGTGCTGCCCCGAGGGTTTCGACGGGCAAGGTCGTATGGTTTTCTCCATGCATGCAGCAAAAAGCTGCTCCGCTTCCTGCAGCTGGTGCTGCGGGTCGCGCCATGGCGCGCCCTTGTCCGCAACCTGAAGCAACGGCCGGCTATCATCTGCCCGGCCTGCGGGGCCGCCATGGTGATCGCCGCGACAATGATCGCCCGGCCACCGGCCATGGCCGCTCCGTTACGGCAATAGACGAGCCGGAGGCATCGGGTATGTAAACGAAAGCCGTGAACTTGCCGAGGACACAAGCCGGATTGCACCGGGACGGGACTCCTGCGCCCGAAAAACGCCGGAAATCAGCGTAAAGCAGCATGATACAGCACCAAAATCCTTTTCAAAGAACATTGCGGGGGCCACTCCCGTCTTCCTTCGCCTGATCCGATCCCTCCGGAACCCAAAAGCTCTTTTCTATATACGTCCACCGGGCTTGTCCAACCACCGGTTCAGATTGTGGCGCGCTACGCTTGCACAATCTAACCTTGTTCGTTATCCAACGCACGGAGCAACTCAAGGAGGCGCGGTCAACCATCAAGACCCTCACGGGCTTTCTTCCCATTTGCGCCAACTGCAAAAATATCCGCAATGACAACGGCTACTGGCAGCAGATTGAAAGTTACATCAAGGAACATTCCGAAGCGGATTTCAGCCATGGCATATGTCCGTCGTGCGCCAAAAAACTCTATCCGGGTCTGGACTTCTCTTCCGTGAAAGAACCAGGCGCTAAAACATGACCTGATGCGTCTCCGGCACCTCGTCAATGCAGGTGATACAGACATCAAGATCGCGTAATATGCCGTTTTCAATGCTGTAAATCCAGCCATGCACCACCAGTTCGCGGCCCGACCTCCAGGCATTCTGGACAATGGTCGTATGGCAGACGTTGGTCACCTGCTCGAGAACATTGAGCTCGCATAAAAGATCACATTTGGCCTTCTCGTCCGCCAAGGCATCGATCTTATCCTGATGATAGCGATAGACGTCGCGGATATGGCCGAGCCAGTTATCGATCAGCCCATGGTCCCTGTTTTTCTGCAGTGCCGCTTTGACCCCGCCGCAGCCATAATGTCCGCAGACAATAATATGTTTCACCCGTAGAACATCAACGGCATACTGCATGACCGACAGACAGTTGAGGTCGGTGTGAATGACGAGATTGGCGATATTGCGATGAACGAAAATTTCCCCGGGCAGCATGTCGACGATCTGATTGGCCGGCACCCGGCTGTCGGAGCAGCCAATCCATAACAGTTCGGGATTCTGCTGCCGGGACAGCTTGGTAAAGAAATCAGGATCCGCTTCCTTCACCTTGGCCGCCCATTTTTGATTGCTGTCAAAAAAATGCTTTAAAACGCGCATCTCACCATCTCCTGTTTTTCTCTTTTTCCCCTCGTGGTCAACACCTCACGAACATGAAAAAACAAAAAGGCCGTCCCGCATTTTTTAATCGGGGACAGCCTTTTGTATACGTGAACCACATTTTTTATCACGTCATCAACCAAAACCGCAAAACCGGCCCTCGTCATCTGCCGCGGTTCGCATTACGCAACAAAAAGGGGCGCTCGCAGACGGGGAATTAATCCTCATCCATCAACGTTGGATCGAAATCAGGATCTTCGTCATCCTCTTCAAGCTCATCCTCGTCGTCGACAACTTCGTCATCATCCTCCAGCAGCTCCTCCTCCTCTTCTTCATCAGAGGAAGCAACGGAAACATCTTCATCCTCATACTCCTCCTCATCGTCTTCCTTGAGGGGCTTGATCATTTTGGAGGGAGGGAGAACAATTTCCGTGATTTTTTTTACCTCGGAGCGAACATCGGGATCAGCAAGACATGTCGAGCATCCCAACAGGTGTTTTTCCATGAACTCAACCATTCTGGCTGGAGCCAAGGCTTCTTCCTGTACTTGCACATACCATGATCGCACAAGCCTGTTTAAGCGCTCGCATTCCATTTTGTATCTCCAGAAATCCTTTAAATAAATAAAATGTGCCCGGCAGATTCACCGAAACACCGATAACCTAATTTTCCGATTTACACGGTCCAACCGCACTTAAACTCCGCTTTATAAAAAAAGTTGCCGTATTGAGCAAGAACAATTAGTATTGATTGACATTATTTTTCGTGTCATCTACTGTAGCAGTTCTTCACGATTCGCGGATGGAAGTGGAAAGGGCGCTGGTGGCTCTCCCGGACTTCAAATCCGGTGCACCGGGTTAACAGCCTGGTGGGTGGGTTCGATTCCCATGCACTTCCGCCAATTCCTCATCAGCCACGCCCCCCTTGCCGGGCCGACAGCAGTTGTTCCGTTCTATTTTCCTACTATGCCGAATGTTTGCTATGCAAGATTTTTTTTTCGCCTCCCACCCAAAAGCCCCCCTTACCGCCCGAAACCATGCCAAATAATCATCCGCCCCAATTAGCCCGGAAAGGGTCTATTGTACCGCGTTCACAAAAAACAACCCGGAAGTGCCGGGGAAACTTCCCGCCGCAACGCCCCTCCACCATGCGCCCCTAACGCAGACGATAGCCCCTCTGCGTTGCAGATTGCAACCCGCGGTTGCGTGTTTCCTCTTTCCGTCGATATTTTCTCTTGACACTTCCCCCTTGGGAGAATTAAGGATAACCAGTATTTTTTTCTGTGCCGGTGGGAAAAACACCTGCAAACAAAGGGGTTATAACCGCCTCGTGGGAGAGGGGGGCACAAGAAATTTTGTTTTCAACGGGACCAGCGACTATCGTAACTATGGTCTCAAAAACCGTTTTACTCTTAGGGAGATAGAGGAGGATTTACTATGTTGAAGAGTTGGGGTGTGAAGTGTGGGGCGCATTTTGCGTCCCTGATGTGCATGTTACTGATGAGTCCGGCCTGGGCCCTGGCCAGTGAAGTTATGGCAACCGCCGAAACGGCGATGCCGACCATGCAGGATCCGAACTGGTGGAAATGGCCGGTGATTCTGCTGGTCGTTACTTTTTTCATGGGCATTGTTGCCGTGCTTGGCGGGGTTGGCGGCGGTGTTCTTTTCGTGCCGATCATCGGCGGGTTTTTCCCGTTTCACCTTGACTTTGTCCGCGGCACCGGTCTGCTGGTCGCGCTGTGCGGCGCCCTGGCCGCCGGTCCCGGTTTGCTCAAAGCCAACCTGGCCAGTCTGCGTCTGGCCCTGCCGGTGGCGCTGATTGCCGCCACCATGGCCATCGTCGGCGCCATGGTCGGCCTGGCACTGCCCACCCACATCGTGCAGCTCGCCCTGGGCGGCACCATTCTCGGTATCGTGGCCATCATGCTCTCCGCCAAGAAGTCAACCATTCCGGATGTCCCCAAGGCCGATGCCCTTTCGTCCGCCCTGCGCATCTGCGGCATCTACCATGAGCCGAGCATGAAGCAGGACATCAACTGGAAGATCCACCGCACCCCGGCCGGTCTTGCCACCTTTGTCATCATCGGCTTCATGGCGGGCATGTTCGGCCTCGGCGCCGGCTGGGCCAATGTTCCGGTTCTTAATCTGATGATGGGCGCGCCGCTGAAGATTTCCGTCGCCACCTCGAAATTCCTGCTGTCCATCACCGATACCTCCGCCGCCTGGATCTACGTCAACAATGGCTGCGTCATCCCCATGATCGTTGTGCCGTCGCTGATCGGTATCATGTTCGGCTCCTTTGTCGGCGTCCGTCTGCTGAAGGTGGCCAAACCGACCTTCATCCGCTGGATGGTTATCGCTATTCTTCTTTTCGCCGGACTGAAGGCCTTGCACAAAGGCCTGAGCTCCATGGGCGTCCTTTAATTCAAGCAGACCATGAGGAGGAATAATCATGAGTGAAATAGTAACAAAAAATGCAAGCGCGGAACAGATTTTCTACGCAGCCATCCTGGAAAAAGGCATGTATTTCGGCCTGGGGCTGATGTTCATCACCTTTGCCCTCTATGTGTTCGGCATCCTGGAGCCGGTGGTGCCGGTTGACCAGGTTGCCAACTACTGGTCCATGCCGGTGCACGATTACCTGGTCGCCATCAACCAGAACTTTCTTCACTGGGAGCATGCCCCCACCGGCTGGGCCTGGATGAAGCTGATCGGCAAGGGTGATTTTCTCAACTTCCTGCCGATTGTCATCCTGTCCGGCGTGACGATTGTCTGCTATTTCGTCATCGTGCCCGGCATGTTTGCCCGTAATGACAAAGCCATGGCATTCATCGCCCTGGCCACCGCCGTTATCCTGACTCTTGCCGCAAGCGGTGTCTTAAAAACAGGCGGGCATTAATAGGGAGTCAGGAGTCAGGAGTCAGAATACGGCTTCTGCTGATCTTTCGACACGAAAAAAGCCATTCCGCTTGCATGCGGGATGGCTTTTTTTATTGTTTCCTGAAAAAATGGATGAAAAGGATTTCCGTCCTCCCCAAGCAATTGAAATCCGCGGGCCGGCATTGCATGCCGACAACAACGCCTTATTTCCCCTCAACCGCCGCGCATTTCAATTCCGCCACCTTCCTGGCAATGTTTCTGATGCGGCCGATATAACGGGTGCGCTCGGCAACGCTGATCGCCTTGCGGGCATCAAGCAGGTTAAAGGTGTGGGAACATTTGAGGCAGTAGTCATAGGCCGGCAGCATCAGGTTCTTGTCAAGCAGCCGCAGCGCCTCAGCCTCGCAGGAACTGAAGTACTCAACCAGAAAGGGAACATTGGCATGTTCGAAATTAAATGCTGAAAATTCCACCTCCGCCTGATGGAAAATCCGGCCGTATTTCACCTCGTTGTTCCAGGCGATATCATAGACACTGTTAACCCCCTGCAGGTACATGGCAATGCGCTCCAGTCCATAGGTGATCTCCACCGTGACGGGATGCAGCTCCTGGCTGCCGGCCTGCTGAAAATAGGTGAACTGGGTGATCTCCATGCCGTCGAGCCACACCTCCCAGCCCAGCCCGCTGGCGCCCAGGGTGGGGGATTCCCAGTCATCCTCGACAAAGCGGATATCGTGCTGCAGCAGATCCAGGTTGAACCGTTTCAGGCTGTCGAGATACAGCTCCTGGGAGTTGGAAGGCGAAGGTTTCAGCACAACCTGGAACTGGTAGTAATGTTGCAGGCGGTTGGGATTTTCCCCATAGCGTCCGTCAGTGGGCCGCCTGGAAGGCTGGACATAGGCCGCCTTCCAGGGGTCCGGTCCAAGGGCGCGCAACAGCGTCGCCGGATGAAAGGTCCCGGCCCCCACTTCCATGTCATAGGGCTGCTGAATGACGCAGCCCTGCTCCGCCCAGTAACGGCTTAATTCAAAAATGATATCCTGAAAATACATGAAGCTTTCCTTCCGCAAAAGATGACGAAATCATAAAAAGTCTTTTTTTACCACTGAGAGCGCAGAGGGCACAGAGAAAATATTTTGAATTACAGTCAGTTATCTCCGTGTGCTCCGTGGTTGATTTTTAGTTTTTACGAGACCAGCAAAGATGAATGAGTGGGCCAAACAAGTAAAGTAAAACAATGATACAGAGCAGGCAAGTTAAATATTTGCCATTCCCCATCCGGCCGGCCTATCCGGAGAAATCGCGGCCTTCCTTGTTTCTCATTTTATCGGCAGGGGAATGCCGACCTGCTTGCCTATATGGGCATATCGACCCATCCCCCATTGTCCCGGCATGGGTACCCCGACCCACGGGTTTTGGGCAGGCGCCTCCATGCCGGGCGCCAAAGTGCCCTCTTGCCCCGCAGTCCGCATATTTCTAGTTGACATTCGCCATTCATCGCGATAGAGATTAAATATTATCGAGTGGCCTTTTTGCCAGGAACTACTGATGTTGACTGGAAATTTCGGCAATACAGACCACTTTTGGGGGGCGGACATCACGTCCGCGAAAAATTTATTTCTTATGGAGGGAGATATGTTTAAAAAAATCTCAACACTTGCTCTTGCGAGCCTCATTGCCCTGCCCGCGATTGCCGGCGCAGGCAGCACCAACGCCGCCGACGATCTGGCCGCTCAGGTTGACCGGCTCACCAGGGAACTGAACAACCTGAAGGCCCAGATGGCGGCCATGAAAGAAGGCCAGGGCCAGGGCCAGGGCGCTGATCCTCGTGAACTCGCTGATCTGAAAGAGCAGATGAAGGCCCTGCAGGACAACCAGGAAGCCGCCTTTGACGATCTGGACGAAAGAAGCGCCGCCTGGGATCTGGCGTCCCGCTTCCAGCTTTTCGGCGATTTCCGGGCGCGGTATGACTGGTATAAAGGAGACCTGGTGACGACTCCAGCCGACATGCAGTCATGGCAACATGATGCCGTTTTTGTTCGAGGTCGCAATCCTTATGATCGTAATGAAATGATGACTGATTTGCTGACCCAGTTTGGCGGTGGGACTTTGCCCATGATGTCTAATGATGAGGTGGAAAACACCAGCCTGTTCACCAACCGCTTCCGCCTCAACATGCGGGTCAAGGCCACCGAGAACGTCGAGTTCAAGGGCCGCCTGGCCATGTACAAGGCCTGGGGCACCAACAACATTCCTGATAATTTGACCACCTTTGGCTACCCGTCTTTTGACGGCACCTCCAGCCGCGAACCGCGCGACTCCACCCTGCGGGTCGACCGGGCATTCGTCAACTGGAACAATATCGGCGGCCAGCCCTTCTGGTTCTCCGTCGGCCGCCGCCCCACCACCGACGGCCCTGCCGCGGAGATGCGCATGGGCCTGGATGAAAGGGTGGCAACGCCCACTGCCTACATGGACTGGCCCTTTGACGGTGTTTCCGTGGGCTATGCCTATGCCAACCTGTTCGGCATGCAGGATACTCCCGGCCGGATTCGCGTCTGCTACGGCCGCGGCTTTGAAAACAGCCTGATGTATGATGACGGCTCCAACATCGACGACACCGATTTCGCCGGAGTAAGCTGGGATATCTACAACAAGGACAAACGTTTCCTTTATCTCCAGTCCTTCATGGTTTTCAACGCTTTCAACTATCCTGAGTTTGAAGACGATAACACCAATGATTTTTACGATTTCTTTTTGGGCGATCGCCAAAACGTCGGCAACCTGCTGCATACCTCGGCGGTGTACGAGGACAAATGGCAGAACCTGAACTACTTTGTGTCCGCCGGCTGGAGCCGCACCATGCCGGATGACGATACCGGCATGTTCAATGATATGCTTACTCAGATGATGAATCCCGGCGCATATAGCCCCAATGACGACTCTGAAAACGGCTACAACATCTGGGTCGGCGCCCGCTATGACATGGACGACCTGGGCCTGAAACTGGGACTTGAGTACAACCACGGCTCCGAGTACTGGATCGGCATGGCTCCCGGCCATGACGACATTTACAGCGGCAAACTGGCCACCCGCGGTGATGTGTACGAGGCCTATATGATCTGGGATCTGCCCACCGGCGAGGCGATCTCCAAGTTCGCCAAGACCTTCATGCGCATCGGCTACCAGCACTACGACTATGACTACACCGGCGGTTCCGACTGGAACATCCAGCCCTACGACATGGATGATATCCAAGCTACACAGTGGGGAACCTTGATGCCCACCCTGGAAGATGCCGATCAGGTGTATGTAACCTTTGAAGCTTACTTCTAAGCCGTTGTTTGATTTGTAGTTTCGTCTTCTCAAGGGGAACAGCTTGACAAAGCTGTTCCCCTTTTTTTCTGTCTTGGCGGCAAATGATTGCCGCCCTACCGGGTATTCTATCAAGAGACACTGGAGGTCGGCATTCCCATGCCGACTTTGTCGGCGGCAAACCTTTGCCGCCCTACGAAAGCTCACGCCCCTTAATAAATTATGATTTCCCCCTTTCTTTTCCATGAGCTCTTTGCCGGGCAAACCATTTTTCATGGGGTCTTTCCCCGCCATGGCGGGACAAGTCACTCGCCCTTCGCCTCGCTCAATATCAGCTTCGGGGTCGGTGACGATCCTGAAAAGGTGACCACGAACCGAAATCTGATCAAAAACAGCCTCAACGCCGATATCCTTGTCTCCGGCCGCCAGGTGCATGGCAGCGCTTTCCATATCATCGACCGGAAACCGGATCAAGACCATGAAGTTGCCGGGTGCGACGCCTTTATCTCCAATGTGCCGGGGGTTGGCCTCATGGTCCAGCAGGCCGACTGCCAGGCAATCATGCTGCATGATCCACGACAAAAGATAGTGGCCAACATCCATAACGGCTGGCGCGGCAGTGTGGCCAACACCATTGCCGCGACCATCAGTGCCATGGAAAAGCATTTCGACTGCAATCCGGCTGATCTGCTGGCCGCGGTCAGCCCGTCGCTTGGCCCCTGCTGCGCCGAATTTGTCAATTTCAAGGAAGAACTGCCGGAAATGTTTCATGCTTTCCAGCCAAAACCCCTGTATTTTGACTTCTGGGCAATCAGCCGCATGCAGCTTCTGGAAACAGGCGTGCGGCAGGAAAATATCCGCTGCGCTGCCCTGTGCACCGTCTGCGACCCGAACTGGTTCTCTTATCGCCGGGAAAAACAAACCGGCCGTTTTTGCTCAGTCATAGGATTGAAGGGATAGTCCGACTGGTCGGACTGGTCGGACCATTAAGACTAGTCAGACCAATAAGACCAATAAGACCGAGACAATGAAAACAAACCCACGCGCTTTATCCATCAAAATCCTCTGCCGCAGGCAGGAAACCGGCCACCCCGTTGATCAGGTGATGGAACAGCTGCTGACTGCCGAACCGTGCTCACCCCAAGACCGGCAGCTTGTCATGGCCATTGTTTTTGGTGTACTGCGCCGACAGCGCTATCTTGATTTCATCCTGGCCGGGGTTTCCCGCCATCCTTTGGCAAAAATGAAAAACCTGACCCTGCAGGCCCTGCGCGTGGGGCTCTATCAACTTGCCTTCATGGACCGCATTCCGCCGTCCGCCGCGGTCAATGAAACGGTTGCGGCCCTGCGTGCCGCCCGTCAGCCGAAATGGCTTACCGGCTTTGTCAACGGCCTGTTACGCACGCTTGCCCGCAAGGATGGCCTCCTCGCTCAACCAGGGGAAATTGCGGGAATTCCCCCGGCCGTGGCCCACAGCCATCCGGACTGGCTTTTTGACCGCTGGCAACAAAGATTCGGGCGTGAGAAAGCGGTGGCGATATGTGCCCATAACAACAGCCGGCCCGGGCTTTGTCTTTGCGTGAACAGCCGACGCATTTCCCGATCGGATTACCTTGATATGGCTGCCCGGGCAGGTATTGCCGCCCAGGCCGGAGAGTATTCCCCTGACGCAGTTCTCCTGGAGGATTTCAAGGGTCCGGTCAGCGGACTGCCCGGTTATGAACAGGGTTTTTTCATTATTCAGGATGAAGGCGCGCAACTTATAACCGGCATGCTTTTTCCACTCCGCCTTGGAAAATATCTTGACGCCTGCGCAGGCCTTGGCGGCAAAACCATTCAGCTTGCCCATATGGCGCCCGAGGGCTCACATGTTACGGCGATTGAACCGAACATTCACCGTTTTGACCTGCTCAGAGAAAATATCGCCCGCCTTGGCCTTGATTCCATTGTCACCTGTTGCAATTGTTCCCTGGCTGATTTTGCATCTTCAACCGAGGAACGGTTTGACGCCGTGCTGGTGGATGCTCCCTGCTCAGGTCTCGGCGTCATCCGCCGCCAACCTGACATTCGCTGGAATCGATGCCCTGACGACCTCCGACGCTATCACGAAGAACAGCTACATCTGCTTGACACGGCAGTGGGACTCATCGCCCCTGATGGCTCATTTGTCTATGCCACCTGCAGCACAGAGCCTGAGGAAAATGACGGTGTAGCTGGAAAATTTTTGCAAAAACATGCTGATTTTTCCCCGGCAAAAACGGAAGAGCTTGCAGAATATCTCAGAATTTTTATAAATGAACAAGGCTTTCTACAATTTCTGCCCGAAGAAGGACATGACGGCTTTTTCGCGGCACGGTTTACAAAAAAAGGAGACAGGAGACAGAAGTCAGGAGACAGAATAACTGCTCAGAATCAAAACATTCTGACTTCTGACTCCTGACTTCTGGCTTCTCAAAAAATATGGAACCGACTCACATCCGCATCCGGGGCGCCCGGATGCACAACCTGAAAAACATTGATGTCGATCTGCCCCGCAACCGGCTTATCGTTTTCACCGGCCTTTCCGGTTCCGGCAAATCAAGCCTGGCGTTTGATACGCTTTATGCGGAAGGACAGCGGCGCTATGTCGAATCTCTTTCCACCTATGCCCGGCAATTCCTCGGCCAGATGGATAAACCGGATGTGGATTCCCTGGAAGGCTTGTCGCCGGCGGTCTCCATCGAGCAGCGGACCACGAGCCGCAATCCCCGTTCCACCGTGGGCACCATCACCGAAATTTATGATCATCTCAGGCTGCTTTATGCTCGGACCGGCCGCCAGTACTGCCCGGACTGCGGCGAGGAAATCCGTCCCCAGTCCCTGGAAAATATGGTGACAAGCCTGCTGTCCCTGCCCCAGGGCACGAAATGCATCCTGCTTGCCCCGCTGGTTGACCGGCGCAAAGGCGAACATGCCGAAATTTTCAACAAACTGCGCAAGGAAGGCTTTGTCCGGGTGCAGATCGACGGAGAGCAGCACAGCCTTGACGAAAAAATCGAGCTTGCCAGAACAAAACACCATACCATCGAGGCGGTTATCGACCGGATCGTCATCAAGCCGGATGCCCGCCAACGTCTCTCCCAGTCAATTGCCACTGCCCTTCGCCTGACTGATGGGTTTCTCCTTGTTTCCTTTCCCGAGACCAAGACGACGAAACTTTTCAGTGAACGTTCCGCCTGTATCCAGTGCGGCACCAGCCTGCTTGATCTTTCTCCCCAGCTTTTTTCCTTCAACAATCCCAAGGGTGCCTGCGAGGAGTGCGGCGGCCTGGGAATCAAGCAATTTTTCGACCCCCAGCTGGTGGTGCCGGAACCGAATATGACCCTGCGTCAAGGCGCCATTGCCCCCTGGCGGACGCGATCATCCTCCGCCTATTCCACCCAGCTGCTGGAAGCCCTGGCAAAGCATTACTCCTTCAATCTGGAGACGCCCTTTGCCAAGCTTCCGGAAAAGGCAAAAAAAGTCATCCTGTATGGAACGGGCCGGGAAGCTGTTTCCTTTCTTTATGTCCGCGGCAGCCGGACCCTGACCGCCGAGGAACCTTTTGAGGGAATTCTGCCGCAGCTGGCCCGGCGCTACCTGGAAACCAGCTCCAGTGCGGCTCGGGAGGAACTGGCCCTGTTCATGAACGAACAGACCTGCCCGGCCTGCAGGGGAGCCCGGCTGAAACCGGCGGCCCTTGCCGTTCGTGTCGGCCCCTGGGCGATTCACGAACTGACCGGCATGAGCATCGTCCAGCTTGCCGGGGAACTGCCGAAAATCGCTTTCACCCCTCAGGAACGGATCATTGCCGCCCCTGTTATCAAGGAAATCGGCAATCGGCTCACCTTTCTGCTGGATGTGGGCCTGGGCTATCTTTCCCTGAGCCGCACCGCCGGTACCCTTTCCGGGGGCGAAGCCCAGCGCATCCGGCTGGCCTCCCAGATAGGCTCACGCCTGGCCGGGGTCCTCTATATCCTTGATGAACCAAGCATCGGCCTGCATCAACGCGACAATGAACGGCTTATCCGCACTTTGACCAGCCTGCGTGATATCGGCAATACCGTTATCGTTGTCGAGCATGACAGCGAAACCATCGCCGCGGCTGATCACGTGCTTGACATCGGCCCCGGGGCGGGCATCCATGGTGGAGAGGTGATTTACAACGGCCCGCTGGCAGGCCTCATGGCAGAAGAAAAATCGTTGACCGGCGGTTATCTGTCCGGTCGACTGGAAATACCCATGCCCGCCGGTCGACGCAACCCGGCCTCGAAGGATGCCTGGATCAAAGTGCTCGACGCCTCTGTCAACAACCTGAAAAAAGTTGCCGCCTCCTTTCCCCTCGGCACTCTGACCTGCGTAACCGGGGTTTCCGGATCAGGAAAAAGTTCTCTTGTCATGCAATGTCTTTTCAAGGGGGCAAAAGAGGGCTTGGGCAAAACGCGGCACAGCGGCAAGGATCTTTTCGCCTCGATAAAGGGGCTTGACCGGATCGATTCCGTCATCGATATCGACCAGAGTCCCATTGGTCGAACTCCCCGCTCCAACCCGGCGACCTATACCGGCGTGCTCACGCCGATCAGGGAACTGCTGGCCCGACTGCCGGAGTCACGTGCGCGAGGCTATCAGGCGGGCCGCTTCAGTTTCAACCTCAAGGGCGGCCGTTGCGAGGCCTGTGAAGGTGACGGCGTGATCAAGATCGCCATGCATTTTCTGCCGGATATCTACGTCACCTGCGAGAACTGCAACGGCAAACGATATAACCGGGAAACCCTGGAAATTACCTATCGCGGCAAAAATATTCATGACATCCTGGCCATGAACGTGGAAGAGGCGCTGCAATTTTTCACCAATGTGCCGGCAATCAAAAACCGGTTGCAGACCATGGCCGATGTGGGGCTTTCCTATCTTTCGCTGGGACAGTCCTCCGTAACCCTTTCCGGCGGCGAGGCCCAGCGGATCAAACTGGCTCGGGAGCTGCGCAAACGCAGCACCGGCAAAACCCTGTACATCCTCGATGAACCAACCACCGGACTGCATCCGGCCGACATCAGAAATCTTCTTGGCGTCCTTTCCCGCCTGGTTGACAGCGGCAATACCGCCGTCATCATCGAGCACAATCTTGACGTGATTAAAACAGCGGACCATATCATTGATCTGGGGCCGGAGGGTGGAGATCAGGGCGGCGAAATCATTGCCGCCGGCACGCCGGAGCAAATCGCCCGAACTCCCGGTTCCTATACGGGCATGTTTCTGAAGCAGATACTCAGTTGAAGGTGGACGGGTTGACGGGTAGACTGGTAAATGATATGGTACTTTCTAATCAGAGAGCACCTTTCACTTGAAGCACTTTAATGTGCAGGTAGACAGGCTAAAGGCTGCAGGCTGAAGGAAAGGCGCAACATATACTTAATGCTGTACAATCAGCCCGATAGTCTTCAGTCGAGAGCCTTACACCTGCGTCGTTACGTTAAACTTTTACCAACAAAGGAACAAACCATGGCTGAACAGAATGAGCAAAATGCTTCCCCCCAGGGCGAAGCTCCTGTTTTCAGATTGCAGAAACTTTACCTGAAGGATCTTTCCTTTGAAAACCCGAATGCGCCGGAAATCTACCTGGAACAGCAGCAAAGCCCCAAGGTTGAAGTAAACCTCGGCCTGAAAAACAAAAAAATGGAAAACGACCACTGGGAAGTGTGCCTGAGTGTCACGGCAACGGTGACCAACGGCAAAGACGGCAAAACCCTCTTTATTGTCGAGGTGGAACATGCCGGCGTTTTTGTCTTGAAAAACATCCCGGAAGAGCATTTGCCCATGGTGCTTGCCGTTGACTGTCCGACGCTGCTTTTCCCCTTCACCCGGCAGATCATGAGCCAGGTCTCGATTGACGGCGGCTTTGCGCCTTTCCTGATGGAGCCGGTTAATTTCATGGCTCTTTTTCAAAGCGCCAAAAAGAAACAACAGCAACAGGCGCAGCAACAACAGTAAAAAAAATGCGCCGGCAAACAAAAAAAAGGGGGGGTCATGCGGACAACATCCGCTTTCCCCCTTTTTTTATTCGCAACAGCTCTTGTTTTTCAGGGAATTACAAAACAACGGGCCGTAACAGAATAACAAGCTCCTTCCGCGTTTTCGCCGCGCCGCTGGTGCCGAACAGCTTGCCTGCCGGACCCGGCATATCCCCCAGATTGGGAATCTGCGACTCAGTGTAATCACTGACACCATCAATCAGACCGCCGACGATCAGCATCTCGCCGTTACGAATCCGCACCAGGGTCGTCATCTCACGGATAGCCACTTTCGGCAATCCGACCTCGCTGCCCACATTGCCGAATTGCCGGTATTCGATCGGCTCTTCGACTTTCGAGGTGACAGGGGTCAGGGTGAGAATCACCTCGTCGTCATCGATAATGGTGGCAATCACCGCCATGCCGAGTCCGGACATGACATTTGATGTTTCGACACTGTAGGTGATGATTCCCTCATCAATTGTGGCTTCGACCGTGTCGATATAGGTCATGCTCTCGCCGACGGAAATCATGGCCGGCTGGCCGTTCATGACACTGATTTTCGGGTTGGAAATGACCTCGACATGCCCCTGCTGTTCCATGGCGTCGAGAACAAGACCAAAGTTCTGCGTATTGAGGGTGAGAAATTTATTCTGGGTGCCGGAACTATGGTAGGCGGGATTGAGTTTCTGGAAATCCATTGAAAAATTAAAAGGACTCCCTTCATTCTGCAGCAGGTCTTCCCAGTCGATCCCGGTACGGTTGTCGGCGGACAGGGTGACCTCGACGATTTTCGCTTCAATGGAAACCTGCCGGTAAAGTTCCTTTTTCAGGTTGTCCATATAGGAACTGACCTTGTCGAGCAACGAACGCGGCGCGGTCACGGTGATCAGACCGACGGGTTTATCAATGGTATAATAGCCTTTCCCCGGTTTTCGGTTGGTTACAACGGCCGGTTTCGCGGCTTCTCCCGTCTGCTCAACCTGACCCGGTTGTGCCGGGGGCGGAGTGACCACCTCTTCGGTTGTCCAGATATCGAGGATCTGATCGAGATTCTGCCGGATATTGGCCCAGATATCAAAGCTGTTGGCGTTTTCCGGCTTGCTGGTAATCTGGATATTTCCCTTCAACTCATGGGCGACATCCTCGCCGCCGCCAAGCACATCGCCGCCGACTCCGAGGTTAAACTCCGGGGACATGAAGGGCATGGCAACATGAAACTTTTTCGTTTCCTTATGCTTGACTATGATCGTATTTCCCTTCACTTCATGAAAGTAGTCAAGCTGGCGGAGGATATTGTCAATTGAACCGAAGAAGTCATCTTCCGCGCGGATATCGACATCAACCAGGGCGCCCTGATCCACATCACTTGCCCAGCTGACATTCATTCCTTTGAGAACGGCAAGTTTCTTCATGATCTCCCGCAGTGATACCGGCGCGGCGTGCGAAGAAATGTCGGCGCCGACAGGGATGGCGAATTCAGCATCCGTCAGCCCATCATTTTCCTCCAAAAGAAAGGTGGGCTGCTGGAATCTTTCCGGCAGTACGGCCGGGGTTTTCGCTTTTTCCGCCGGATCCTTAAAGGCATCGGCATTGGAGGCACCGGCGGTATGCTTATCGAGGAATGCCTGCGCCTCCGGTTCTCCCCTGAATTCCGGAGGAGTCTTGGCGCAGCCGCTCAGCAGAACAATCAGAAAAATTGCGCCGGCAATCAAGGCGCCATTGCGCATCCTACCCTGACAAGCGGTTTCACTTTTTTGCTTTTTCCGTGAAAAAAAGTGGCCCTTGGATCCATGATAAGAAAAGCGGGGTGTCATTTTCATCTTTATTTCCATACCTGTTCGTGACAGTCATTATAAGGTGGAGTTACCCGGTGCTGTCGTTAAGAATATCCTTGCTTCTATTGCTGAAGCCGTTCCTTAATATAATTTTCCAAATCCGCCGGAACCTCATATCCGGACAGAAGAATCATCCTGTATTCATTGGTTGCCTTGGCGGCATCACCGATTTTGTCATAAATTCTGGCCTTGCTGATCATGGTTTCAAGCGAGGTGCCGTACAATGACTCATAGCGCGCCAGCAGCGACAATGCCATATCAAAACTATCGTTGTTTTCGCTGAATCCCGCATAACCGGCCAATGCCTGACGGGAGGGCCGGGCATCGCTCACCGCCACGTCAAAATAATTCCTGGCCTCCTGCACCCGCTCCATGTTGGCCAGACTGAGTGCGGTCTGCAGGGCAACGCCCTTATCATTGGGCAGCAAACGGCCGGCAATCTGCCCATAATGGGCGGCTTTGGCGCTCATTCCCAATCTCCCCAAAGCAATATTGGTGATTCGCTTGGCCAGTTCGCCATTATCCGGCCAGGATTGGAATGCCTTTTCATACAGTGTCATCGCCCCGGCATAATTCCCTGCATCTTCAAGGTCCTTGGCCTGGCGCACAATCTTTCTCGCATCAAGTCTTTCCTTGGGGACATCCATCCGTTTGGTAACGGAAAGAGCCTCCTGCGTGACGGCAAGCTTCTCCTCGGCCGTTTCCGGCCAGGCGAATTCATCGCTCTTCTGCGAAATAACAATGGTGTTGAATCGTTCTTCCTTGGCCAGTCCTTTCAAGTTCAGGATAACATCAAGGACGAAATCCCACGGCACATCATTGAGGGCCAGGGTCAAGGAACCACCGACTCCTTCGGCCACAACGATATTTCTGCCGCTGATTTCACCTATCAAACGAAATACATTGTGCAGATCAATTTTATAAAAATCGACTGAAATTTTCTGCTGGGTGTACCCGGCAAAGGCAAAATCCTGGTCGCCGCCTTTTTTTGTTGATTTGCTGACCGAAGCGGCAGGATTTTTCTGCGCAACCTGGGGCAATGATTGTGTTTCAGATGCAGGACGTCCCGTCGTGACCGTTGCCGCGGGCATACCGGTAATTCCCGCGATAACGGCGGATGGGTCAACGGTTACCGCCTCAACATTGATCAACAAACCATCATCCTGCCCGACAATGGAATAGCGGAATAATTCATCCGTCGCCGAATCAACAATGACCCGCGTGCCGTTCCGGTAATTTTCCGTGCGCACCAAGGCGACGGGTGAGTTTTCATCGGCGGGAACGGCATGCCCATTGGTTTTCACGTCCGCGATGTCAACTATTAAGCGCGCCGGAGCACCGGCGGCTTTTGCCTGTTCCGTTGACTGGTACGACTGGATCGGGCCGTTTGATTTCAGATAAACCGTCGTTTTATCGCCGGCGGAGCTGATCGACACGTCGGAAATGATGGTTTCCGGGGCACCTCGCTCCTCTTTCACTTCCTGCATGGTCCTGTCAAAACGGACGAGAATATCATCGCCGCTGCTCGTGACCGTGTAAGGGTCATCACCGGCAAGAAAAAGTTCAAGCCGGGCTATCGCCGGATCCTGATCGGTCAGCACCGTGCCTTTCATTCGGGAAACCGGCCCCTCGGTGAACGTCATGGGAAACGTCACCCCATCTCCCAAGACCCCCTGGGCAATGTCGATAATGACGCGATGCGGGCTGAACAACTCATACATGGTATACGCAGGCTGCACATTGCCTTTGATCGTGCATGCCCATCCCCCCCCATTCTGCCGGCATTCAACCCGGCTGATCAGATAGGAGCCGGGATTGACGGCATCACTCGCCTGCAGCGAGTTACAAAGAATGCCGCTCAAGAAAAGAACTGCTGTCAGGATTATTTTTGTCATACGGGACACCAGGGTCATTGTTACTTTTCCCCCTCTTTCTTTAGAAGCATTTCCACGAAACTATAGCGCTCCTCGCCTGCCGTGGTTGTATAGCGCTGCTTGACAACCACGACATTGTCTGAAATTTTATCAACTGTTCCGGCCCTGCCGATCTCCGTGCCGTTTCTGATGACATAGCCTTTTCCCACCGAATCCTGCACCATGGCCAACGGCCCCTCCTCGGTAAGGACGATGGCGACAAGCGAAAGCTGTCCCGGCTCGAATTTCCTCATGCCGTACAATTCTTCCACGGGGATTTCCTCATCCGTCGCCACCTCTGTTTCCGAAACAAAAGGCATGAAGGGATCAGTGCGCCCCTCTCTTTTGTATGCAAAGCTGTCGGTATCTCCGGAAAGAAACCGCATCAGATCTTGTACCTTTTCAGAAAATGCGTTTTCAGTTATTTGCGTGTTCACAACCTCGTTTTCCACGGTTTCTTTGCCATGCAGCACCGCCGTCCCCATTACGAGCACCGATGTTGCAACGCATCCCAGGAAGATTTTCTTCCCCGCGGAAAATGTCTGTTTTTTTTCTCTGCACATGAGTGAAATTACATCTCCTGCATTCTGTTTACTTTTGCCCCGGCTTTTTCTGAACGGCCGGTTGCGGTTCCGTTTCGACAAAGCGATAGGTCACGAGATTGAAGGACGTTTCCAGGATCATTTCACCCGCAACCTTCTTCGGTCCACCCATATTGATGTTGGAAACGGTGACGATTCGGGACAGATCGCTGACTTTATCCAAAAAAACGCCGACATTGTGATACGGCCCGCGCACCTTGATATCAACGGGAATTTCCGCGTAAAATTCTTTCGCGATTTCAGCTTTTGGAATAAAGGAAAGAAAATCGAGCCCGGAATTCTGTCCGAGATCGGAAATACTGGTCAGCAGGGAAGGAATCTCCTGTTCCTGGGGCAGAAGCCTTGAAGCCTCGGCAAACATCAGCTTGGTTTCCGCCATCTCCGCCCGATGTTTATCGATTTCGCTTGCGGCCTTTTCAACCTTGGCAACTTCCGCCGTCAGTGTTGCCTTCTGTGCCTCAAGGGCGGTTATCTCTTTTGTCTTGGGAGAGTAACTGAGAAAATAAAAGGCGGCGCAGGGCACCAAAAGGGCGACCAGCGCAATACCCAGCTTGTGCGGCAATTTCAAAGCAGCGACTTTGTCATCAAGAAAAGCGTTCAGTGCCGCTTGAATCTTCACTTTGTTCAGACTCATTTCACATCGCCCTGTTTTGATTCTGTATTCCCGCCGGCAGGCGCCTGAACCGCCAATGAGAGCGAGAACGATTTCAACTGCTGTCCGGCAACCGTCTCCAAGGAAGATTTTCCAAGGGTTGCACCGGCGAAATAAGGAGAGGCGGTGAGCGTCTCCATATAACCGGCAAGACGGGTGTTATCCAAAGCTATACCCTCTATGTCTACCGTGTTGCCTATCTGTTTCAAAGTTTTCAGCCAGATGCTGTCCGCCGGAGTGGCAGTTGCGATTGCATCAAGGAGACGAACTGAAATCTGCGACTGCGACTTCAGCATTTTGATGGCATCGATCTTGGTCGTCAACTTCGCCTTTTCCGTCTCCAATTGTTTAATTTCTTGAATAATTTTGTCATACTTGGCCTTTTTTGCGTTTAAAGCGCCGATATCGGCCTGAAGTGTTGTCACCGTCCGAGTCATGCTCAACGACGCCATCACCAACAAGGCAAGCACAACCACCAATGAGGCGACAAAGGCTATGACCTCGTTTCTGGTTTGCAACCGCTTTTTCATTTGCCGGATAGGCAAGAGATTTATTCGTATCATGATTCTCTATACGTTTGTATCCGTAAGTTTTTCATCACCGAAGATCACTGAAAAACCATAAACTCCAAGTGATTCCGCGATCAAAGCCATCAAAAAGGGCATGGCCGGGTTGCAAGCCCAATTGAAATCGCCATTTCAGGGGCAACATTTTTAATATATTCGGGATCGATTCGACTCTCATCGATATCCGTTAGCGCAAAGGGGTTAAAGACCTCGACCGGCAGCCCTGTTTCCTCGGAGAAAAACCGATCAAGACCTTTTACCTTGGCCCCACCGCCGCTCATGACGATTTTGGTCAAAGGATTTTCCGGAAAATTGGAGTTGTAAAAATCGATCGCTTTTTTGATTTCGAGAATCCACTGGGTGATGGTGCCGACAAAAATTTCCTCGAGATCTTCCTTTTTTGCATCCGGCGAGTGAAGCCCGATTTTGTAACCTTCGGCCTCCTCAAAATCCAGATCGAAACGTTCCTGAATCTGTTCGGAGAGCTGCCTGCTGCCAAGCACCACATCACGAGCAAAAAGAGAGGCGCCCCGGGAGATGATATTGATATTCATCTTTGAGGAACCGATATCGACCAGCACCACGTTGCCCTCTTCCCCGTAATTTATTTCATAAGAGTTTTCCAGGGCAAAGGCATCAACATCAACCAGGACCGGAATCAAGCCGATACTGCGCAGCATTTCCAGATAGGCATCAACGACTTCTCTTTTTGCCGCCACCAGCATGACATCCGTGCGGGATTCATTGTCGATGTTTGTTTTTAAATCCTGATAATCAAGATAAACGTCGGCCAGGTCAAAGGGAATATACTGTTCAGCCTCTGATTGAATATGGGCATCAAGCTGCTTTTCGTTCATTACCGCCAGATTGATCTTTTTCAGAATAACGGAATAGCCGGAAATTGAAATACCGACTTTTTTCCCCTTTATCTTTAAGTTATCGATCAATTTTTTTATAATGCCGGCAACAGCGGCAGGGTCTTTCAACTCCCCGTCCTGAACCGCGTCCACAGGCAGCCTGGCACTGCCGAGACTCTGCAGCTTCATCCTTTTGCCGTTTGCCGCGAGCTCGCACACCTTGACTGCGTGGGACCCGATATCCAGGCCGATGGTCAAATGCTGCTGCCGCATAAAAGGCAGGGCAAAACTTCCGAATCGAGATTTAGTGGGTTTGAGCGAAGCCATATGCCTTTCGTCTGAAAAAATTCATTCTTGGCGCCCTTCTTTTCCGCATACTCAGCGCATGTTACGTGATACACAAAAATATTAAACACATTTCCACAAACGAATGTCAACCGCAAACTATTTAAAAATACACGCTAATTTGGCTGGTTATCTCATTTTTTTCAGTTGATTTTCTTCTTTTCCACAAAACTCAAACGCCCGTGATCCAACATTTTGTAGGAACATTTATTTCCATCCACCATATGTGGGGGAACAACGATTGCACACGGCCCCGAACTATTTTTTATTTTAATTTTAGCAAGTTAGTCTTTTTTTGTGAAAATTTATTTTTTTTTTGCCGCGCAATGAGGAACCTTTCAGGCCACTTCCGTACTCCCTGAACAAACACCCTTGTATTTTCATCGGTTATGGAGTAAATTTTTAATGTTTATCCTCTCGCATTTGCCGGAAAATTCCGTCAGTTTGCCTGAATCAATGCCGCTCATTTGTTTTCTCCGCGCAAGCACGGAAAGCGAGAAAGCAAGATTTATTCCCAACAGACTTTTTCTTTCCCAATTAAGAGACATACAAATCACAGATGGAGCACATCTTGTCACTTCCCAAGAAAAAATCCGTAATTCGCGAGTATGCAGAAGCAATTATCATTGCCCTGGTTTTAGCCCTTTTTATTCGCACATTTGTCGTGCAGGCATTTAAAATCCCTTCCGGCTCCATGATTCCCACCCTGCTGATCGGCGACCATATCCTGGTCAACAAATTTAGCTACGGCATCAAGAACCCCTTCACCGGCGAGGCATGGGTTCCATTCAACACTCCGGAAAGACTTGACGTGGTCGTCTTCAAATATCCGGAAAACCCTGCGCAGGATTTCATCAAACGGGTAATCGGCGTTTCCGGTGACCGGGTCGAGATAAAAAACAAAAAGGTGTTTGTCAACGGCTCGGAAATTCAGGTAAAAAACGCCGTCAACCTGGATCCGAATATCTATTCAGGCTCCATCCCGCCCCGGGATAATTATGGTCCGGTTACTGTTCCACCAAACTCTCTTTTTGTCATGGGAGACAACCGGGACAACAGTCATGACAGTCGCTTCTGGGGATTCGTCGACCTGAAAGCAGTCAAGGGAAAGGCTTTCATGTTGTATTGGTCCTGGAACAAGGAAAATTTTTCTGTACGATGGCGCCGAATAGGTGATATTATTCATTGATTAAAAAGTATTCACTATGTAACCCCAAACCTGAAACAAGTTTTACACCGAGATAGTGACAAACCAGCTTATAACCTGAATGCAGGAGGAGCGGTTTTACCCCACTTACAGCGTCCATGGAATCCGAATACCGCTTTCAGCATAAACACATACTGGGAATAGAAGAACTTTCCGCCGGAGATATCAATTTTATCCTGACCGCGGCGGAATCGTTCAAGGAAATCTCTCAGCGATCCATCAAAAAAGTCCCCACCCTGCGCGGCAAAACGGTTATCCACCTTTTTTTCGAGCCAAGCACGCGCACCAGGCTTTCCTTTGAAATCGCGGCAAAACGAATGAGTGCCGATACCTTTAACATCTCGGCCTCAACCAGCAGTGCCAAAAAAGGGGAGACCCTGATCGATACCGCGAAAAATCTTTCCTCAATGAAACCCGATATCATCGTCATCCGCCATTCAAGTTCCGGCTCCGCCCACATGCTGGCACAACATATCGGGGCCTCGGTCATCAATGCCGGCGACGGAACCCACGAGCATCCCAGCCAGGCCCTGCTTGACATGATGACCGTCCGGCACCACAAAAAGAAAATAGAAGGATTGAAAATTGCGATTATCGGCGATATCAGCCACAGCCGGGTTGCCCATTCCAATATTATCGGCTTCACCAAAATGGGGGCTGACGTGTATGTCAGCGGTCCCGCGACCCTGATTCCGCCCGGAGTCGAGCAGATGGGCGCGACCGTATGCCCGGCAATCGAAGATGCCGTTCGTGATGCCGATGTGGTCATGGCCCTGCGTATTCAGCAGGAACGTCAACTTGACCCACTCATTCCCTCACTGCGGGAATATGCCTCTTTTTTCGGCATCAACAAAACCCTTTTACAACTGGCTAAAAAAGATGCCGTCATCATGCACCCCGGTCCCATCAACCGCGGGGTGGAAATGACCTTTGACGTGGCTGACGGCGAGCAGTCGGTCATCATGGACCAGGTCACCAACGGGGTTGCGGTGCGCATGGCATTACTCTATCTGATCATGGGAGGCGATGAGAGATGAATACTCCGCAGCTGCTCCTGCAGAATGGACGCATCATTGACCCGCAAAACAACATTGATGAAACGGGCGATCTGCTTATCCAGGACGGGAAAATCAGCCAAATCGGCAAGACAGGCTCGTTTCCCTGCCCGCAAGGGACGAAAACCGTTGATCTCGCGGGAAAATGGCTTCTCCCCGGGCTGATCGACATCCATGTTCATCTGCGTGAGCCGGGAGAAGAATACAAGGAGACTGTCGCCAGCGGCACGAAAGCCGCGGCAGCCGGCGGATTCACAGCTGTTGCCTGCATGCCGAACACCAAACCGGTTAATGACGGACAAGCCGTTACTTCCCTCATTCTCACCAAAGCCGCGCAGGAGGGATCCGCCCGGGTTTATCCGGTGGGCGCCATCAGCAAAAACAGCCAGGGGACTGAACTTGCGGAATTCGGGGAACTGAAAAGAGCGGGCGCCGTTGCGGTTTCCGACGATGGTCGGCCGGTGGCCAACAGTCAGCTGATGCGACGCGCCCTGGAGTACAGCGGCAACCACAACCTGCTCGTCATTTCCCACGCCGAAGAAATGAGCTTAAGCACAAGCGGCGTGATGAACGAAGGCGCGCTGTCCACCAGGCTCGGCCTGCGCGGCATTCCCCGGGTGGCTGAAGAGATCATGATTTACCGCGATTTGGCCCTTGCCGAATATGTCAACCGGCCCATTCACATTGCGCACATCAGCACCCGGGAGTCCGTTGAGCTGATCCGTCGCGCCAAGGCAAAAGGTTGCAAAGTTACAGCCGAAACCGCGCCCCATTACTTTACCCTCACCGAAGAGGCCATCGGCAAATACGACACCCGTGCAAAGATGAATCCGCCCCTGCGGACAGCGGACGACATGGCGGCAATTATCGATGGCCTGGCAGACGGCACCATTGACGCCATTGCCACCGACCACGCGCCGCACAGCGATATGGAAAAAGATGTGGAATTTGACCAGGCAGCCAACGGAATCATCGGCCTGGAAACCGCCGTTCCCCTGACCCTGGCCCTGGTGAGAAAAAATCTGCTGACTCCGGCCCGCATGGTGGAACTTCTATCTACCGGGCCGGCGCGCATTCTCGGCGTCGCCGGCGGAGCACTTTCGCTGGGAAGCGCGGCCGATATTACCGTTGTCGATCCGGACAGGAAGTTTGTTTACACAAAGGAACAGATTGTTTCGAAAAGCAGCAATTCACCTTTCCTGAACTGGGAATTGACCGGCAAGGCGGTCCTGACGCTGGTGGAGGGACGGATCACTTACAACGATCTGGTGTGATTGGTTTCGCTGGTTGGATTGACTGATTGATTGGATCGGTTGGCAATAAAATTTTTCCTGCCTCTTGCCTCCTGACTCCTGACTCCTGACTCCTGACTCTTGACTCCTGACTCTTGACTCCTGACTCTTGACTCTTGACTCTTGACTCTTGACTCTTGACTCTTGACTCTTGACTCTTGACTCTTGACTCTTGACTCTTGAAAAGATTATAACCCCGCCGCTCACTCGCTCAGGATTCATTTTGTGCTTCCCCGTCTTCCCGCTCACCCCTTGATATCAAGCAGGCTTCCCAGCATCTCATCGGCGATTTGAACGGATTTTATGTTCGCCTGATAAAACCGTCGGTTCAACATGGCCTGCGGAATCTCCTCGCTGATCTCCACGTTTGATTTTTCCACCAATCCATAACCATCCTGCCCCTGTTCATATACCATCGGCCCCGGAGTGGTTATTCTTGCGACCTCGGGCGTCACCGCGCCATTTGCCTGGCTGTCGATGGTCACCCGCGTCTTTTTAAAGCCGTCCGTATTGACGTTGGCTGTATTATCGGCAATTGATTCCTGTTTTTTTGCAAATGCGTGCAGAGCGGAAAGGGATGAGTGGATTCCGGAAATCATGTCAGCCTCCTGAATATAGACTTTGCCCCAAAAAGCGGTGAATCATAAAAATATTTTAAGCATCAAACCGAAAAAAGTCCATTTTTTTTACAATCTCATTCTTCCTCATCGTTTATTTTTTCCCTGAAACCACACTTCGCATCCGGACATTTCAAATACCGTCCGCTTTTCTTGCTTTCCTTCTCCAGCAGATAGGGAGAGTCGCAATCGGGGCACCTCCGGCTCACCGGCTTATCCCACAAGGCAAAAGAACATTTGGGATAGCGGTTGCAACTGTAGAAGACCTTGCCCCGCTTGGAAATCTTTTTTATCAATTCGCCGTCACAACCTGGCTCTGGGCAGCGCACCCCGGTTGTTTCGGCCTGAATGTGCTTGCACTCCGGATATCCAGAACATGCAAGGAATTTGCCATAACGGCCAACTTTATACACCAGGGGTTTGCCGCATTTCTCGCAGACCTGGCCCGACTCCTCCGGTACATCCCTCTCCACCGGGATTATGCCGCCGCTGCCGTCCCGGCTGAAATCCTGGGTGTTTTTACACTCAGGATATTTTTCACAGGCAAGAAACTCCCCTTTCTTCCCCCACTTGATCACCATGATTCCATTGCAGAGGGAGCAGCGGATATCCGTCGGCTCGGCTGAACGCTTGACCGACTTCATTTCCTTTTTCGCCTGCTCCAGCGCCTGGCTGAAGGGACCGTAAAAATCGCGCAGAATCCGCAGCCAGTCAACGGTGCCTTCCTCCACCTGATCAAGATTCTGTTCCATCATGGCGGTGAACTCCGTGTCCATGATAGCGGGGAAATGCTGCACAAGCAGTTCGTTCACCAGTGTGCCGAGATCGGTGGGGAAAAATTTGCGCTGATCCAGCAGAACATATTCCTTTTCCTGGATGGTGGACAAAATCGAGGCATAGGTGCTCGGCCGGCCCACGCCGTTTTCCTCCAAAGCCTTGACCAGAGTGGCCTCGGTATATCGAGGAGGAGGCTGGGTAAAATGCTGCTTTGCCTCCAGGTCGAGCAAATCGAGCCGGGCGCCTTCCAGCAGATCAGGCAGCACAACATCTTTTTCCTGTCCCTGGGCGGCCTGTCCTTCATCGACCGCTTCCACATAGAGGGTCATGAAGCCGAGAAAGCGAACAATGGAGCCCGCCGCCTTCAAACCATAATCGCCGGCCACGATAGTAACCGTGGTCTGGTCGTAAAGAGCGGGAGACATCTGGCTTGCCACAAACCGTTTCCAGATCAGGGTGTAAAGGGACAACATGTCCTTTTCCAGATAAGGGACAAGTTGTTCCGGCGTTTTCGTGACATCGGTCGGCCGAATCGCCTCATGGGCGTCCTGGGCCGACTTTTTCGCCCGGTAAATATTGGCCTTTTCCGGGAGGAAATCAGGGCCGTAGGCGGTGCGGATAAAGTCCCTGGCCTGGCCCAGGGCATCATCGTTAATGCGGGTAGAATCGGTACGCATATAGGTTATCAGTCCGGTGGGACCGTCATCGCCGATGGCGATTCCCTCATAGAGGCGCTGGGCCAGGGTCATGGTTTTTTTTGCCGAGAAACGCAGCTTGCGGTTCGCCTCGATCTGCATGGTGCTGGTGATAAAGGGCGGACTGGGATTGCGTTTGGTCTTTTTCTTGCTGACTTTTTTAATGATGAAATCAGCCTTTTTCAGATCAGCGACAATAATCCGGGCCTGATCTTCATCCTTGATGCGGCTGTTTTTTCTGTTTGTCAGCTTCTGGCCGTTCACCTCCTCAACCTGAGCCGAAAAAGAAGGGGGGCCATCCTGCTGCAGGGCGGCGGTCACCGACCAATACTCAACCGCGGTAAAGGCGGCTATTTCCTTTTCCCGCTCGCAAACCATGCGCACGGCAACGGACTGAACCCGTCCGGCGCTGAGTCCGCGCCGCACTTTATCCCACAGCAAAGGGGAAATCTGATAACCGACCAGCCTGTCAAGTATGCGGCGGGCCTGCTGCGCCTCGAATTTATTGTGGTCGATCTCGGTGGCATTGGCAATGGCGGCAAGAATGGCTTTTTTGGTCAACTCATGAAAAAGAACCCGATGAACCGGCTTATCGGTAACCTCGATTGACGAGGCAATATGCCAGGCAATGGCCTCGCCTTCACGATCCGGGTCAGGGGCGAGATAAATTTCATCAGCGCTCTTTGCCGCGGCCTTCAGCTCATTAATGATTTTTCCCTTGCCGCGGATGGTGACATACTTCGGCTGGAAGTCATGCTCCACATCCACGCCGAGAGTTTTAACCGGCAAATCGCGGATATGCCCGACAGAGGCCTTTACGGTAAAAGAATTGCCGAGATATCTCTGCAGGGTCCGGGCCTTGGCCGGAGATTCAACAATGATCAATGATTTAGACATAATTTGTTTACTTTATAGCTGGCCAATCAAGATGAATAAAAAAAATAATTTTATGAAAGATCATATATCATAAAGAAGTCAGGAGACAGGAGTCAGAATACAGAGGGGAACAGCAAAGAATCAAGAGAACATCGAAAATTTATTGCGAATTTCTAGACGGTTAGTATTTTTCCTGACTCCTGACTCCTGACTCCTGACTCCTGACTCCTGACTCCTGACTCCCCCAAACTACCCCATCCCCTCACCTTTCTTCTGATATTGCCCACCCGGCAGCACCTCAATCGCTCCTTTTAATTCAAGAAGCAACAGCACCTCATTGACCTTCTGGGCGGTCATGCCGCTCTGCTGGATCAATTCATCAATATTGCGCGGATAGACATCAAGCAGGGCAAAAAGTATTGCCTCCTCGGTCGACAGGGCAATCCGTGCCGCAGACTTCTTCTGCGGCGGACAAAGGTCGGAAACACCATGGGCAATTTCTTCCAGGATATCATCAACGCTATGCACCAGCTTGGCCCCTTCCTGCAGCAGGCGATGAGCCCCCTCGCTTTTGCTGGAATCGATGCGGCCGGGGATGGCAAAGACCTCACGGCCCTGCTCAAGGGCCATTCGCGCCGTAATCAGGGAGCCGGACTTTTTCGCCGCCTCGACGACAACCACCCCGAGGGAAAGGCCGCTGATGATGCGATTACGCGCCGGGAAACGGAACGGTTCCGGCAGGGTGCCGAGGCGGTATTCACTGACCAGGGCGCCCCGTTCACCTATTTCCGCATGGAGATTTTCATTCTGCCGGGGATATACCACGTCCAGCCCGCACCCGAGAACGGCAATGGTGGCACCGTTTGCCCGCAAGGCGCCGGAATGGGCCGCGGCATCGATGCCGAGCGCAAGGCCGCTGACCACGGTCAATCCCCTCCGGCAAAGGCGGCCCGCCAAATCAGCCGCGATTCGCTGCCCATAGACAGTGGAGGCCCTGGCCCCGACAATTCCGAGACAGGGGCTTCTCAGCAGCGCCGCATCACCCTTGACATAGAGAAGAACAGGCGGGTCGCTGATATTGCTGAGCAGTTCCGGATAATCGTCATCACAGGAGGCGATTATCCGGATCCCGGCACGGGAAGCGCGCTCAAGCTCCGACTCCGCTTCGGCCCGCAGCCGCACCCTGTCGATAGCGGCGATGACTTTTGCGCCGACACCGGGAACTTTCCGGCGAATCAGCTCGTGATCCGCCGCTAAAACGGTCCCCGCGTCACCAAAGACATCCAGCAGCTTGTTCCAGCTCCGCGGCCCAAGGCCCGGAGCGAGCGAAAGGGCAATCCGGTCTAATAATTCATTCACAAGTTCGGCAATCAGTCTCGCATGAAACTTTCCAGATGTTTTTTCCGATTCGGATGTTTCAATTTTTTCAAGGCCTTGGCCTCTATCTGGCGAATTCTTTCCCGGGTAACGGAAAAGGTCTTGCCGACCTCCTCCAGGGTGAGGTCTTTTTCCGTGTCGATGCCGAAACGCATGCGCAACACGCTTTCCTCTCTCTCGGTCAGGGAGCCCAGCACCTTGCGCAGCTGCTGGCGCAGATTGTCCTGGATGGTTGCCTCATGGGGGGAGACGGCATCGGCATCTTCGATAAAATCGGTCAGGTTGCTTTCCTCGTCACTGCCGACAGGGGTGTCAAGGGAAACGGGCTCCTTACAGATCTTGAGAATATTGCGCACCTTTTCAAGGTCCACATCAAGCCGGGCGGAAATCTCTTCCGGAGTGGGCTCCCGACCCTCATCGCGGACAAACTCCTTGGCCCCTTTCAGCAGACGGTTGATGGTGTCGATCATGTGCACCGGAATACGAATGGTCCGTCCCTGATCGGCAATGGCGCGGTTGATGGCCTGCCGTATCCACCAGGTTGCATAGGTACTGAACTTGAATCCCCGACGGTACTCAAACTTATCCACCGCCTTCATCAAACCGATATTGCCCTCCTGGATGAGATCAAGCAGCTGCAAGCCCCTGTTCATATACTTCTTGGCAACGCTGACCACCAGCCGCAGATTGGCATGGGTAAGCTCTTTTTTGGCCTCGCGGCTTATTTCCTCACCAAGGCCTATCTGGGCCAGCGCCTGGGCAAGAGATTCATAATCAAGACCGCACTCCTCCTCCAGACCGGAGAGTTGTCTGTCTATTTTTTCGCTGCCGGTGCCTTCATTTTTTTTGCGGGTTGCCAGTGCCTCAAACTGCTTGACCAGGGCTTTCACCTCATCCAGGGCTTCGCCCAGATACTTGGCCTGCAGCAGATCATCCTGGAAAAGAGCGGCGATGGAATGATTGGAGCGGTCAATACGCACCATGATCTTCACACTGGAAGGCTGATCCAGCGCTGCATCATGCAGGTCGGCGCGCAGGGCTTTTCGCTCCCTGTCGATGCGCAGGGCCTCGGTAACCTGCCGAACAAATTTTTCCTTTATCTTGGCGCCGTCATTTTCATTGATCCCGCGCAACACATCACCGATCTGGCAATTCCCTGCAACCAGGTCGTCACGGTTCCTGCGCAGCACCTCCAGGGTAAGAGGGATGGCCAGCAGTCCGTTCTGCATGTAACGCTGCCCCTTTTCGATTTTTTTGGCTATTTCAATTTCTTCAGGCGAGGAAAGGAGGGGAACGGCTCCCATTTCCCGCAAATAGGCCTTAACCGGATCAATTTCCCGCATCAGGGCGGCCGACGCGGGCCCGACACTGATCAGCTCTTCATTTGTACCGTAATAAAAGTCATTATCATCAACTTCCGATTCCTCCGGTTCTTCCGCCTCATTATCTCCGAACAGGAAGGTAAGGTCATCCGCGGATTCGTCCAGCTGGTTTTCCGGCGGCAGATCATCGCCCGCCGCCAGAAAATCCGTCTGATCAGCCTCTTCCAGCAATTCATGCTCTTTGTTCAGCTTTTTTCTTTTTGCCACAAGATATACTCCTGAAGGGGAATGTCCATCGCGCCGGGGTCAACAAAACCAGTACAACATATTATGGATATGAAGCTTCGTCCATTTCTTTTTTCTTTTCGAGAAGTTCCATCAACAAATCATCATTACCGTGAAGCTGTGCCTCATGAATACTCTTCACCAGAATCGCCTTACGCAACTGCCATACCTGCCTGCGCAACCAGGCCGTCATTTCCGCAAGCATGGCTTCCTTTATTCCATCGTCAAAGGCGGGCGCGTCAATCAGGATCTGCGCCACAAAACTCCTTTCCCGTTGCGGCAGGTTTTCCAGCAACTCCTCGGTGCCGGGTTTCTTTTCATGTTGCAACGCCGGACTCTTTAATGCGGCGAGGATAATTTCCCCTGCCTCATTTTCATTTTCGGCAAATTCTTCCAGCCCGGCCTGGAGAAAATCGGGCAGGGTATCGGGGTAGACCAGCAGAAACTCCAGCACCCGGCGATAGTTCCGGGACAATTGCAAAGGCTTCGCCGCCGGGGGAGCAGGGGCTGATCGCTGCCCGGCCGGAGGAAAAGCCGCTGAATCCAGCATGGCCTCCGGAGGCAGCCCGAGCTTGTCGCTGAAATGGGCGACAAAAAGATTTTTCTGCAACGGGCGATTGCCGATGGAGGCAATGACAGGCAGCAGTTCCCGCAGGATCCTGCCTTTGCCCGCCAGACTCAAACCATGCTCTTCCACCAGCCGGCCAAAAAGGAATTCCGGTAACTCCTTGGCCTGCTTTATTTTTTGTTCCAACTGCTCCTTGCCGAACTTGTTGACAAAGGAATCCGGATCCTGATCCGCGGGAAGCACGACCACCCTGGCATCGAGCTGCTCGGCAAGGAAAAGAGGCACCGAGCGCATGGCCGCCTTGACCCCGGCCTGATCCCCATCAAAAAGGACAATCGCTTCGGAGGTATATCGCTTCAAAATCTTGACATGCTGGGCAGTGAGCGCCGTGCCGAGAGGGGCGACAACATACTCCAACCCCCGTGCCACCAAAGAAAGCAGATCAAAATTCCCCTCGACGACGAGGCATTTGCGCGCCTGGCGAATGGCGGCCTTGGTCTGATAGAGGCCGAACAGGGTGCTGCTTTTATTAAAAACCGCTGTTTCCGGGCTGTTCAGATATTTCGGTTGCCCGTCTCCGAGAATTCTCCCGCCAAAGCCGGCAATCTGACCATTTGCGGAAAAAATCGGAAAAATAACCCGATCCCGGAAGCGATCATAAACCCCGCCGTCATCTTTTTTCACCAGCAGGCCGGCGGCCACCGCCTCTTTTTCCGCAACGCGCGCATCAGACAGGCCGTGCACCAGAAAATCCCATCGTTCCGGTGCATAACCAAGCTGGAAACGATTGATGATCTCCTCGCCTATCCCCCGTTTTTCCAGATACCGGCGTGCCTTGAACGCTCCGGGATCTTCGGCTAAAAACCGGTGAAAAATCCCGGCCGCGATCCCGTTGGCCTGATAAAGGAGATCCCGCTCCTCTTTTTTCCGGCGCTCATCCGGCGACAGTTCGCTTTCCTCCAGGGTGACGCCGTAGCGGCGGGCCAGCGCAGCCACGGCATCGGGAAAGGTCATGTTATGATATTTCATCATGAACGCCAAGACATCACCGCTTTCATTGCAGCCGAAGCAGTGATAAAGCTGCCGTTCGCGACTCACGGTAAAGGAGGGAGTTTTTTCCGAATGGAACGGACAGAGCCCTTTATACCGCACGCCGGCGCGCTGCAGCTGGACATGCTCGCCGATGACTTCGATGATATCGGCGGCATCTTTAACCAGGCGGGCTGAATTATCTTGAAATACTGCCATGCGGACTCTTCCTCGCCGGTGTTTGGGGAAAACCGCTTTTCTTGTTCCCGCGGCAACAGCAATTTTTTGCAACAAGCCGGCAGCAGAAGCAGGTTTTGCGCCTTGAGCCGGAGAGTTACATTTTTTTTACAAAAGGACGCTTTTTGCTTTGCCCTTTATCCTTTTTCCTTTATCTTCATTTGTGTCAAGAAAAAAATGTGCATCTGCCGCGGCAGCTTCCGCCGCATTTTTCCCTTCCGCCTTCCCGGGGGACGCAACCCATGACTTCCGACATCAGTCAGTTTCTCAGTTTTGAAATAAAGAAGGAACTGGCGGACCGCTATTTCGGCTTTCGCAAGCTCATTGAGGAGGACAAGGCCGACCTTGAAAAAGACATTTTGTCCCACCACAAAACAGTGGGGCAGAAAATCGTCTGGGACTTGAATCGCATCTACATCATGTTAAACGATGAAAAGCTGATCAGTGATTTTCTTTCCCTCACCGGGCTGGAAGAACAATTGTATTACGACCCCTACATCCTCACCTCACCCACATTGCGGGACCGTATTTTTGACGGCGTGAAAACAAAGGGGCTTACCGCCTCCGGTCGCTTCACGCATCTTTTCATGCAGACCTATGAGCAGCTCACTCAGGATGTTGCCCGCTACCGGGAGAAATACGCCGAACTCCTTGATGATCAGGAAACCATCGAAGAAGAAATCAAAATTTTTTACCGGCAAAACGACATCGGCACAATCATGGGCTTTCTGCGCCTGATGGATACCGACAGCTCCCATGGCGCCATGGAAGGAGCACCGGAAAACGGTTTTCTAGACTCCATGGAAAAAAAAATGCGGCTGACTCCACCGGTGCAGGTGCAAACGGAAATTCCCCGGATTCCCCCGCTGATCCCCCTGCCGCAAATAAAAAAAGAACTCAAAAAACTGGCGAAAGAGGCCTTCGACAAACACCGGGACGGATTCCGTCTGCCCGGCAAGGGCTAGGAGCGGACGGCAAAATCCGGAAATTCGTCGCCGCAGGCGCAAGGCTCCACCAGAACCTCCCTCACTTCCGCCATGGGGGACCCTTTGTGCAGCCAGGCAATCATCCGGTCGACCTGCTCCGCCTCGCCGCGGATCACCGCCTCAACCGATCTGTCCGGCAGATTACGCACCCAGCCCGTAAGACCCAGACGTTCCGCCTCCTCCTGGGTGAAGGCACGGAAATAAACCCCCTGTACCCGGCCTGAAACCTTGGCCCGTATTGTTTTTATTGCCATGATGATTCCTCGGCTTGTGAATTATTGATAATTTCGCAAAAACTGTAACTATCCAGGTAGATAGGCTGAAGGCTGTAGACTGAAGGAAAAGCGCCTAAAATATGTAATACGACAGCACCGGCAGCCCTATAGCCTTCAGTCTACAGTCTAAACAGCTGGATAGTTACCAAAAACCTAGAATCAACCACAGAGACCACGGAGCACACGGAGATAACCGGCTGTAATTCAAAACGTTTTCTCTGCGCCCTCTGTGCTCTCTGTGGTAAAAAAAGACCTTTTCGATTTCATCAATTATTGATTGCCCCCGGTTAATCGTTGAAATTCCTGCTCATCGACAATGGCGATTCCCAACTCCTCCGCCTTTTTCAGTTTGCTCCCCGGCTTGTCGCCGCAGACAAGGTGCGTTACCGTCTTGTTCAGTGACGACGCCACCCGGCCGCCCAGTTTTTTCACCATTTCCTTGGCCTCATCCCGCGAGCAGGAGGCAAGGGTGCCGGTGAAAAGAAAAACAGCATCGCCAAGGGAACGGTTTTCCCCGGCATGGCCCCGTTCCCTTTGCTGGGAAAGCCCGAGCTCCTGCAACCGCCGCAGCATGGCGAGCACGGCCGGGTCATCAAAATAATCCCGGATGGACTCCGCCACCTGCAGCCCGACACCCTCGATTTCCAGCAGCTCGTCTTTTCCGGCCCTGATCAGATTTTCCAGGGTTTCGAAACGCTCCTCAAGGAGTTGCGCCGTCACTTCGCCCACATGGCGTATCCCCAGGGCGGAGAGGAAACGGGCCAGGGAGCTGGTTTTCCCGGCCCTTATCGCCGCCACCGCGTTTTCCGCCGATTTTGCCGCCCAGCCATCGAGCTTTTCCAGGACCTCGGCTCGGAGGGTATAGATATCCGGGATATCGGTCACCAGCTTCTCGTTAAAAAGCTGTTCCATGGCCTTTTTGCCCAGCCCCTCGATGTCCACGCCCGATTTTCCGCTGAAATGAATGAGACTGCGCAACCGCTGCGCCGGGCAATGGGGATTGACACAGCGGATGGCGACCTCGCCGGGCTCCCGTACCAGCTTATGGCCGCAGGCCGGACATTCGGCGGGCATGACAACGGGCCGCTCGTCCCCGGTGCGTCGGTCGACAAGGGGCTGGACTATTTCCGGGATAACGTCCCCGGCCCGCTGCACCAGCACCATGTCGCCGAGGCGCAGATCCTTGCGCTTGATTTCCTCTTCATTGTGCAGGGTGGCTCGGCTGACCGTCACCCCGCCGATGGCAACGGGCTCAAGGATAGCCACCGGGGTGACCGCCCCGGTGCGGCCCACCTGAAATTCAATGGTTTGCAGGCGGGTTGTCGCCTGGGAGGCGGGGAATTTACAGGCAAGCGCCCAACGGGGGCTTCTGGCCTTGCTCCCCAGCCGCTCCTGCAGGGCAAAGGAGTCAACCTTGACCACCATGCCGTCGATTTCATAGTCAAGACCTGATCGAACCTCCAGCAGATAGCGGTAATGTTCGATAACCGCGGCCATGGTCGGGCAAAACCTGGCCAGCGGGCTCACCTTGAAGCCAAACAGACGAAGCTGCCGCAACAGTTCCATCTGCCCCCCGCAGTTTACCAGGGACGGGTCGCTGATGCCGTATGCGTAAAAATCAAGGGGACGCCGGGCAGTGAGCCGGGGGTCGAGCTGACGGAGCGAGCCGGCCGCCGCATTGCGGGGATTGGCAAACAACGGTTCGGCGGCGGTTTCCCGCTCTTTGTTTAATTCGCGGAAACCTGCCGGCGCCATGAAGACTTCACCGCGCACCTCAAGCAGACCCGGCGCCTCGCCCCGCAGGCGCAGAGGAATGGCAGGGATGGTCTTCAGGTTTGCCGTGATATTTTCTCCGGTACGACCGTCTCCCCGGGTCGAGCCCTGCACCAGCAGGCCATTCTCATAAACAAGCTCAACGGCCAGTCCGTCCAGTTTTGGTTCAGCGGCATAGGCCAATCCGGTCCCTTCTTTCAGGTAACGGAGCAGGCGCTCCTCAAAGGCCCGCAGTTCCGCCTCGGAAAAGGCGTTTTCCAGGCTGAGCATGGGGAAACGGTGGATCACCTGGGAAAATTTATCCAGCGGCGCTCCGCCAACCCGTTGACTGGGGGAATCAGGGGTGACCAGATCGGGAAATCGCTCCTCCAGCTCCAGCAGTTCGCGGAACAGGCGATCATATTCGACATCGGCGATCAGCGGGGCGTCCAGCACATAATACCGGTAATCATGGCGGGCGATCTCTTCCCGCAACCATTGCAGCCGCTGCCGGGATTCCTGTTGATCCGCCATCTTACTTGGTTGCAGCAGGTTTTTTCAGCATATTGCCGCCGCTGGCGATATTTTCATGGGCAACCTCGTCGATAAAAATCAGGATGGATTCCTTGGGCTTGCCGGCCACTCGGGAAATGACATCGGTTACCCCGGCGCAGATATCCTCTTTCTGTTCGCGGCTCAGTATTCCGGCAACCCGGATGTTGACGTACGGCATGGGATGTCTCCTTGTTGAGTAGGTTCTTTTGCTTGAATTGATGGTCTCGTAAAAAATCTTTCTTCACCACAGAGAACACAGAAAAAATCTTTTAAATTACAAGAAGTTATCTCTGTGTGCTCCGCGGCCTCCGTGGTTGTTTTTTTTAGTTTTTACGGAACCATCTTAAATTGGCTTGGTTGATCATTCCAGCAAGGAACCACTATAATCCAAAATCCGCGATCCGCAATCCGCATTCCGCATTCCGCAATCCCCATTCCCATCCTTCCGTCTTTCGGGTACCATGGGACCATGAACGATACAACCTCCACCATCGAGGATTCATTCCGGCAAGAAATTTCCCGGCAAGGGGCAATCGCCGGCCATCCGCTTGTACAACTCCGGGAAACCGCCTCCACCAACAGCGACGCCCTGCAATTGGGCCGGGAGGGCATCCCCTCCGGCACCGTGGTCATCGCCCACCACCAGACCGGGGGCCGGGGCAGGCTTGGCAAACAATGGCTTTCCCACGGAGAAAGCGGACTCTATTTTTCCCTTCTTCTGCGGCCGACCCTGGAACCCGCTGATCTGCCGAAAATCACCCTTGGCGCCGGTGTTGCTCTCTGCCGAGCCGTTTCCCGCATCTGCCGGATTGAACCGGCCATCAAGTGGCCCAATGACCTGCTGATTTCCGGCCGTAAGTGCGGCGGCATCCTGACGGAAACGGAATTCATTGCCGGCCGACCGCTTGTGGTGCTGGGGATCGGCTTAAATATCAGCACCCCTCTTTCCGCCTTTCCCCAGGAAATCCGGGACAAAACCACCTCGCTTGCCCGGCACGACGCCACCATCATGCAAAAACGCCTCCCCCTGTTGGCGGCAATTCTCGGCGAACTGGACATCATGATAAAAAAAATGGAGAAAGGCGCTTTCGGAGAAATCCTGACGGAGTGGAAAAAAAGGGATTACACCGTGGGCAAACGAATCAGCTGGCTCACCACCCAGGGCAAGGCGGTACGCGGTCTTTCCCTGGGTCCGGACAGTGAAGGCCGCCTGCACATCAGAGACGATCAGGGCATGGTCCATGAGGTGCTGTCCGGAGATATCCGGCTTCAAGCTCCCGCACCCGCCGAACCAGCTCCCGGTTGACCGGAGCTGCAATCCCCAGCTCTTCCGCCCTGGCGGACACGGCCCCGTTGATGGCGTCTATCTCGGTGGGCCTTTTCTGCCGCACATCCTGCAGCATGGAAGAGATGTTGCCCGCCGTGGCCCGGCAGACGGCAAGAGTCCGGGCCACCGGATCATCCTCCAGCCGGATGCCCAGAGCCCTGGCAACCGCCTCCCCTTCCCGCACCGCGGCAATCATTTTCCCCCTGGCCTCGTCAATGGCAAGAAGGTCGCCGTTCGGACAGCCATACAGCGCGGAAAGGGCATTTATCCCCAGATTGACCAGCAGTTTGGCCCAGACATATTCGCCGATGTTTTCCACCTTTTCCGCCATCATGCCGGTTGCCCGGAACAAAGAGGCCGCCCCTTCCAGGCGCAGATGACTTTCCCGGTCCGCCGGGCAGGCGAAACCGATGCGGGTCATCCCTGCACCGCCATGGCGCACATGGCCGGGAGCGAGGAGCGTCGCCCCCATGGCGGTTACCCCCAAGGCAGGCGGCATGGGCAGCTTCATCCGGGCCAGGGTGTCGAGATGCCCGATACCGTTCTGGAAGGATATCAAGATGGTCCGTGGCGTGAAGAGAGGAAAAGCGGCACGTAACCCGGCTGCCACATCCCTTGATTTGACGCAGTGCAGAACCAGATCCGCCGGCCCGATGCGGGCGGCGTCGGCCGTGGCGGAGACAAAACGACAAAACTCCTGCTCACCCATGGTCAGCAGGAGTTTCCCGTCAATGCGCGCTGCCCGTTCAGGATCATGATCGAGCAGCCAGACGTCATTGTCCGGCGTTGCCGCAAGCTGGGAGGCGAAAAGAGATCCCAGGGCGCCGGGGCCGATAACAACGATTTTCATGTTTTCAAGTGCCTGAAGTACTTCAAGTGCCTAAAGTACTTCACGTACTTAAAACGCCTTAAATGAACGAGTTTTTCTTAACGGAACGTATCGAAAATTTAGGCATTTCAGAGCACTTGAGACACTTTAGGCACTGTAACAACTACTTGGTTATAAGCGCCTCTTCGATGATGACATTATAAAAGTAACCGGAACCGAAATCCTTGTCCTTGGTCAGAACACCTTCGGCAACAACAATGGAATTCAATTCAGGCACGTCGGCTGTGGTGACCACCAGATCATGACTGTTTTTCATGGCGTCGCCGGAACCGTCCTGCAGATGAACCCAGTTGCGACCCATGATATTGGGCGACACCTTGACCACCTTGCCCCGGATTTTCACCTTCTTGCCGGCCAGATCAGCTGCTTTTTCAAAAATTTCTTCCACCTTGTAACCGTTCTCTCCCTCAGCCTTGTCAACCTTCACCTCCTGCGCCGGAGTAACGGCCTTGATACTGCCGCCGCCGGCATCTTCCACGCCCATGCCCGGCGGCGGCATCACGGGAGCCGCGCCTTCACCCTGCAGGGCCGCGGAAAACGAAGGGGCAGCCTCCCCGCCGGCGGGCGCGGCAGCTGCCTGTGGTTCCTTGCCGGCAACCTGACAACCGCCGGAAAAGATGATTTCCGGAAAAGTCCGGTCAAGGGTTTTGCTGTAAAAATCGGTCATCACCGGCCCGTTCTGCAGGGTCACCTTTTCTCCCGCGGCAACACTGGTCTCGCCCACCGCGGCCCACAATTTTTTGCTGCCGGTATCAAGATGGATATAGGTGTAGCCGCCGCTGTTAAAGGTCTCGACAACGGTACCCTCCAATGTTGCCGCCTCGGCCACCTGAGCCGGAGGCAGCGCTTTCACGTCCTGGGCGGGAGCCTGAACCGCCGCCTCTTTCTGCTCGGCAGGCGCTTCGGCTTTTTTATCATTTTGATTGGAACAGCCGGTAAATGCCAGCGCCAATGACAGGACAGCGGTCAGATACAATTTTTTTGCATGTTTCATTTGTGGTCCTTTTCGCAAGTATTTGATAATTTGAGGAGAAGTTGGAAACCAGGAGTCACAAGCGGGAACATGGGGTGTGAAAATTTGCCGATTCCGGCTCCTGACTCCTTTCTTCCGGCTCCTGAATTCCGTAACAATTATATATCCGATTAGTTTAAAACATAAAAGTTCCAAAAAGATTTTTCCGGAGCCGCGCGGTTTCATTCCTCTCCGACTCATGGGACGATGGATCACAACACTTCCTGCTTTTAACGCAAAGACGCAGGGTTGCAAAGGGAATACATTGTTTGAAAATGAAATTTCGTAACTATCCAGGGAGATAGGCTAAAGGCCGCAGGCTGAAGGAAAGGCGTCACAAATAGAAACGCATGGAGGACAAACAGCCCTCTCGTCTTCAGTCTCTCGCCTCAACACCTGAGCGGTTACGAAATTTCTTTATTCCTTTGCGACGTTGCATTGAAAGTTCAGTTTTTTACAGGTTCATCATAGGTGAAGACAAACCCCTTCTTGGAGCGATCGACCAGCACGGCGCCGCCCCGGCTCAACCGGCCGAAAAGAATCTCCTCGGTAATCCGGTCGCCGATCTCCGTCATGATGAGACGCCGCAGGGGCCTGGCGCCGTAGTCGGGATCATATCCTTGCGCCGCCAGCCAGGCGCGTGCTTTTTTCGCCAGGCGGATGACGACGTTTCTGTCGGCAAGACGCTCCTGCAGCTCACCGATCATCTTGTCGACAATCAGCTCCATCACCAGCGGCTCCAGTGAGTTGAAGGTGATGATGGCGTCGAGCCGGTTCCTGAACTCCGGTGAAAACATATCCCTGAGCACCTTCTGATCCCGCCCTTTTTTACTGGACATGAAACCGATGGGCTGGCCGGTTATCTCGCGTGCCCCGGCATTGGTGGTCATGATGAGAATCACATTGCGGAAATCCGCCTTGCGCCCCGCGTTGTCGGTAAGCGTTGAGTGGTCCATCACCTGCAGGAGAATGCCGAAAATATCCGGATGGGCCTTTTCGATCTCATCCAGAAGCAGAACACAATAGGGGTGCTTCCTGATGGCGTCGGTCAACAGGCCGCCCTGGTCAAACCCGACATAACCGGGCGGCGCGCCGATCAGCCGTGCCACTGCGTGCTTTTCCATGTACTCGCTCATGTCAAAGCGCTCGAAATGGATGGAAAGCGCCTGGGCAAGCTGGCGGGCCGCCTCGGTTTTCCCCACTCCGGTGGGACCGGCAAACAAAAAGGATCCTGTCGGGCGGTCCGGCTCCTTCAGTCCGGCCCGGCTGCGCTTCACCGCGGTAACCAGCGCATCCAAGGCATGATCCTGCCCGAAAATACGACCCTGCAACGTCTCCGTCAGGCCCTTCAACTGCTCCATGTCGGATCCGGAAATATTCTTGGCAGGTATCCGTGCCATCCGGGCAATCACGGTCTCAATATCACGGACGGTGACGCTTCTGCGTTTCCGTGCCTTGCCGTCGAGCCTGAGCGCCGCCCCCACCTCGTCCAGCACATCGATGGCCTTGTCGGGCAGAAAACGATCATTGATATAGCGCTCGGCAAGCTCGGCCGCGGCCCGCAAGGACGGACTGGAAAACTTCACGCCATGATGCTCCTCATAGCGGGATTTCAGCCCCTTGAGAATTTCAAAGGTTTCATCCACCGACGGCTCTTCAATGTCGATCTTCTGGAACCGGCGGGACAAGGCCCGATCTTTTTCAATGTAGTTCTTGTATTCTTCATAGGTGGTGGAGCCGATGCAGCGCAGGGTGCCGGATTGCAGAGCCGGTTTCAGCAGATTGGAGGCATCCATGCTGCCGCCGCTGGTTGCGCCCGCGCCGACAATGGTGTGGATTTCATCGATGACCAGAATGATGTTCGGCTGCTTTTCCACCTCGGTAATGATCCCCTTCAGCCGTTCTTCAAAATCACCCCGGTATTTAGTGCCGGAAAGCAACGCCCCCATGTCAAGCAGATGAATGGCCGCATCTGAAAGCAGATCAGGAACCTTGTTCTCATGGATGCGCAGGGCCAGTCCCTCGGCGATGGCGGTCTTCCCCACCCCGGGCTCGCCCACCAGCAACGGGTTGTTTTTCCGTCGACGGCAGAGAACCTGCATCACCCTGGTCAATTCCCGGTTGCGACCGATCAACGGATCAATGAGCCCTTCGGCGGCCCGCCGGGAAAAACTGATGGTGAATTTTTCCAGGGCGGATGCCGAGCTCTGCTTTTCCTTTTCTTTTTTCTGCTCTTCCCGAGGCATGGCAAGGGGCGGGGAGGGTAATTTATGGGAAATATACTGCACGACCTCGAAACGGCTCAAGCCCTCTTTTTCCAGGAAATAGACGGCAAATGACTCCGGTTCCGAAAAAATGGCGGTCAGCACGTCGCCCGAATCCACCTCCCCCTTGCCGCAGCTCTGCACATGGGCAATGGCCCGTTGCAGAACGCGGTTGAAGCCGATGGTCTGCACAGGATCCTGTGTGTCGCTTTCGTCATAAACCGGCAGATTGAGCATGAAAAAGGCCTCAAGATCCTTTTTCAGATTGTCCACATCCCCATCGCACCCCTTGACAATCCGCACCGCCAGTTCATCATGGAGCAGGCCGAAAAGGATATGCTCCACCGTCACATGCTCATGCCGGCGTTTTTTCGCTTCACGAATGGCCATGACAAGGGCCATTTCAACTTTTTGATTAATCATGTTTTTTCCTTGCGAAGTCAGGAGACAGGAGTCAGGAGACAGAAGTCAGGAGAACGGCATTTCCCATGCCGACAACTTTTCCCGATCCATGGTAACAGTTATGGCGGAAAATGATTTCCGCACTTCGGAAATCCATCAACCGTTAACAGCAAACCGTGAACTGCCCTTTCACTGTAAAGTTCCGCTCTGCCTTAATTCTGCCCATTCCGCCTCCTGACTTCTGTCTCCTGTCTTCTTAACTCACACCTGCTCCATGGAGCACTTGAGGGGGAATTCATTCCTCCGCGCCAGGTCGTGGACAATATGCACTTTGGTATCGGCAATCTCCCTGGTGTATACCCCGGCCACGCCGATGCCCTGCTGATGAACATTGAGCATGATCCGGGTGGCCTCGCCCGCATTCTTGTGGAAAACCGTCTCCAGAATCATAATGACGAAGTCCATGGTCGTATAATCGTCATTGTGGAGCAGCACCTTGTAAAGAGGCGGTTCCTCCACCTTCTGTTTTTCCTCGGTGAGCACACCGCTGTCACGCTTCTTATCCGGCACAGCCATTTACTTTCGTACCTCTCTTCTTCTTCAGATCCACCGGGCGGTTGCCGTGCGGTTGCCTAAAGTGCCTAAAGTGCCTAAAGTGCCTAAAAGTTTACCATTTATCTTTTATGACGCCATCTGTAACTCAAGGCATTTGAAGAAATATTTTTCTCCACGCACCGCATGTTCACCCAATACACCCTTATTGTAACCATTCGCGTTGAAGTCGGCAAGAGAAGGGTTACTTTCCTCCGGAACGGTGACCATCGAGAAAGCGGAACAGAAAGTGTTCAAGAATAATGCCCGGCGGCAGGCCGCTCCCTTTCAGTTGAAACTCGGCATCAAGCAGCAGGCTCAGCCCCTTCTGCAAGGTCGGCAGATCAAAATTTTCCGTCTGCTGGAATGTCTTGTAGAGCACAAAAGGGTGCCCTGCCAAAAATGGTGATTTGCCGAAAGAAGTTTGCTTCAGTTCCGCCAGATATCCTTTCTGAAAGACGCCAAAGGAGAGTCCGGCCAGGTAGCGGGGCGAATCCTTTTCCCGCAGGGCCCGGACAAAAATCAGCTTCCGCAGCAGATTGCGCAGCCCGGCAACCAGGGCCAGCGGATGCAGGCCGCTTTCCTGCAAGCGGACGACCAGCTCGATGGCCCGGGCCGGATCAGCCGATGCCACCGCATCATTTAACTCATAGATCGCCTCTTCCCTGGTCTGGCCGATAATGGCCGACACGTCGTCCCGGCTGACGGTTTCCCGATCCCCGACATACAAGGCGAGCTTTTCGGTTTCCCGCACCGCCGCCACCGGGTGAAAGCCGACCCGATCAAGCAAGGCGTCGATCACTCCGGGTCCGGCCTTTTTCCCCATTTCCGCAAGGGTCGAGACCAAAAGATCGCGGATCACCGCATCCCGGTCTTTCTGCGCGGCGGAAGTCGCCCCCGCATCAACCGAGAGATCGACAACGGCACCGATTTCCTCTATTTTTTTGAACAGCTTTTTCCGTTTATCGACCGCTTCCGCCGACAGCACCAGGACGTTTCCGCTGGGCCAGGCTTTTTCCAGCGCGCCGAGCATCAATTCCTCGCTTGAGGCGCCCTCGCCGCCGGCGGTCCCGGCGGGGAAAACAACATCCCCGCACCAGCCGACAGCATCCGGTTTATCAAAACCGAAGAGTTTTTTCCACTGCGCGGCGGAAAGTTCCCGCAGCGACTCATCCGCATCAAGCCCTCCGGCATGGATCATTTTCAGCAGATAGCGCCCCGCCTTGTCGGGCTTTGCCTCATCATGGGCCTTTTTCGCCTTGTCCCAGAAATTTTTCGCCACTGCCTTGGAAAAAAATATCTTCGAATCAGTCACCCGCACCACCTGCCGCCCGGCAAAGAGGCTGTATGTCTGGAGATGGCTCACGGTGCGGGCCACATCCTCCTGCTCTCCGTCAATTTTCTTCAGGTTGAGGTTGCGTTCTCTTTCGTCCGGCAATAAACGGGCGACAATCTCCTCGACCGCCTCCCGACACAGGTAGCGTTCGCCGAACAGGAGATAGACCGGGCGAATCTCTCCCTTGGTTATTTCAGCAAGCAATTTCGCTCTCTCGTGTCGTTGATAGCTGGGCATGGTATGAATTTACCATCTTCTCGAAGGTGTTGGAAGAAATTAAAGGGCAGGAGTCAGGAGTCAGGAGTCAGGAGTCAGGAGTCAGGAGTCAGGAGTCAGGAGTCAGGAAATAATATTGAAAGGGATGAAAATGTGCAAGAAACTTATCAAAAGAAGGACGGAAATCATTTGCCGCCATTGCTGGTGTCGGCATGGAAAAAGTGAACTGCCTCTAAAGAGGGACGATCAATCCAGGGATTTTTCCTTTTTATTCTGTCTCCTGTCTCCTGACTCACTCTTCTCTCAGGGGTAGGGCGGGAATCCTTTCCCGCCGAAATGGCTGCCGGCAAGGGATTGCCGACCTACTCTCCTGACTCCCGACTCCTGTCTCCTGACTCCTGACTCCTGACTCCTGTCTCCTGTCTCACTCTTCTCTCAGGGGTAGGGCGGGAATCCTTTCCCGCCGAAATGGCTGCCGGCAAGGGATTGCCGACCTACTCTCCTGTCGGCAAGGGATTGCCGACCTACTCTCCTGACTCCCGACTCCTGCCTCCTGCCTCCTGTCTCCTGCCTCCTACCCAAAATCAATCCCCACCGGGCAATGGTCCGAGCCCATGACATCCTTCAGAATTGACGCCTCCCGCACTCGCCCCCTGCTTTTTTCATCCACGCAGAAATAATCGATGCGCCAGCCGATGTCCTTGGCCCGGGCGTTGAACCGGTAGCTCCACCAGGTGTAATGGCCGCCGGCCGGGGTGAACATGCGGAAGGTGTCGACAAAGCCGCTCGACAGAAAATCATCCATCCAGCGCCGTTCCTCCGCGGTGAATCCGGCATTATTCTCATTGCTTTTCGGGTTGGCGAGATCAATTTCCCGGTGCGCCACATTATAATCGCCGCACACCACCAGCGACTTGCCGCGGCCAAGCCCGGCAAGAAAATCCTGCAGGGCGCGGTTGAAGGAAAGTTTATAGTCAAGTCGCTTCAGGCCCTCGCCGGCATTGGGGAAATAGATGTTGACCAGGAAAAAATCGGCAAATTCCAGGGTGAGCACCCGTCCCTCCCCGTCAAATTCCGGGATTCCCATGCCGTGCATGACCTTGAGCGGAGCAATCCTCGTGTACACCGCCACCCCGGAATAGCCCTTGCGCTCGGCGGAATGCCAGTACGAGGTATAGCCGTCGATATTTTTCAGGGCGGCGCCAAGCTGGTCCTCCTGGGCCTTGGTTTCCTGCAGCGCCAGGATATCCGCGTCGAACTCCCGGACCTGCTCGACAAAGCCCTTTTTTTCCAACGCCCGGATGCCGTTGACATTCCAGCATACCATTTTTTTCAGCAGATTCTTGCCCGGCATTTTCTTGTCCCTGACCTTGCGCGGCGTGACGCCGATACGCGGGCATTCCGCGCGGATCACGCAGGAATCGCAGTGGGGCGCCACCGGCCGGCAGGTCCCCTGGCCGAATGCAACGAGGATGGAATTGACCGTGAGCCAGTGGTGCTTCGGCAGTTTCGCCCGCAACGCCATTTCCGTTTCAAAGGGCGTTTTCGTTTGCACATACCCCCAGATGTTCATGATGCGGTGCACATGGGTGTCAACGCAGATGGCCGGTTTCTTGAAAGCCACGGCCACCACCAGATTGGCGGTTTTTCGTCCCACCCCGGGCAGCAGAAGAAGCTCCTCCACCGTATCGGGAATTTTTCCGCCGAACCGGCTGAGCGCTTCGGGCAGCCGGGCCAGATAGGTCGCCTTGTTGCGGAAAAAACCCACCGGGGAGATGAGACCGGCGATTTCTTCCTCGGAAAGCGCGGCAAGCGCCTTGATATCCGGGGCTCTTTTAAAAAGGCGGGCCGCGGCAGCGGCGGTGGTTTCGTCCTTGGTGCGGGCGGAGAGGATGGTGGCCGTCAGCACCTGAAAAGGGTCCTCGGTCTGCACGGCGATGAGGTCCACCACCGGCACCTTGTAAGAGGCCACCTCATGGGCAAGAATGGTGAGAATGTGGTCGATGTTGAATGGCATGGGAGTCGGGGTCAATCATCGTCATGGGGTGACGGCGCCGCAAAAATCGTCAGCTTGAGCTCGGCATCATCGATGAGCAGGTACTCCGGTTTCCTGCCCGACAGTTTCTCGCTTTCGATGATGATGATCGGCACCCCCTCACCTCGCCTGTCCATAATAAAGTTCCGCTGACTGCCGATGGCATTTACGTTCATCGGGCAACGAGCCAGCAAGGAACTGATTAATTCGTTCCGTGCCGATTGCCGTTCCGAAATGCTCTCAATGGTCATGGTGTTGGGGATCGCGCCAGGAGAGAATATTTCCAGCCGATCGCCAAACAGGTGCAGGCGGATCTTGGAACCGTAAATGGAGTAATCGCGATGGGCAACTGCGTTGACCACCGCCTCGAAGACCGCATTCATGGAAAACTGCGGGGTCTCGATCCGGTTGGGTGCTTTGATGGCAAAGACCCGCATGTTTCTCTCGACAAACTTGCAGGCGTCCCGAATCTGCACATCAAGCGGGCCAGTGATATCCCGGGCGTCCAGTTGATAGGCAGCGTTGCGCGCGGTTCCCCGGTAACAAACGACCTGAATAAACGCGCTGGGCAGAAAAGACTCTGGCGCGTCCGATGTCATCAGAATACCGCTGACCGTTGCCCGCATGGCGCCGTCTTCGTCCTTGGCAAGGAGTTTCATCTTTTCAAGAAATTCCATATCCGCTTTCGGCGAGATAACCGTCCTGAATTGCTTCCACAGCTTGGGATTCAGATCATTGACCGATGTCCCCGGAACCGTCTGTTCGTCGAAGCGGATGAGTCGCGCCTGACTGCGTTGCTGGAAGAGCCGGGCCAGCACATCTGGTTTCATCTCCCGCTTGGAACTGCCGAGGCGGCGAAAATAGCCATTGGGGCTTTTATGGACGAACAGACTACGGGGCACGTCTATTCGCAGGATAGTTTTCTCACCATCTCGTTGATCGGGCACAATTAGTTTGCGAATGACGCAATCCAAGGGAGGATCAATCGAGTCGTTGCAAATGGAACGAAGCCAGCCTTCAACCATGTCAAGTTTCTCCGGCGGTATCCCTCGAATCTCTTTGCTCTTGTCATCAACCCCCAGCACAATGATGCCGGATGTCGTATTCGCCATGGCCGCCAGTTCGTCTGCCATGCCATCCCTGTGTGGGCCGACAACTTTGTTTCCGCTGAATTCCACCGCCTTGAGTTCAAGAACAGAGTCTTCGCCCAAGGCAATTTGTTTAAGCAGTTCGGAAATGTTTTCGTACATCATTGTCCATGCCTCAATAGCCGGTGAATAAAAAATCCAGCGCGCCGATAATTTCGTTTCTGCTGTCGATCAATGACGTTACTTTTTCTCCCAGGATTTTTACCGGCACACCGGCAAGTTCCGCGGTGGACATCACGACATGTGTCTTTTTGATGTCAAATACCGGGTTGAGATGCCTTGCCGCCTTCCCCATGACGGAAACGGGCACGAGGGGTACGACGACATGAGTCGCCAGGCCGGCAAGCAAATCGGCTTGCACATCGAGCAAATATGGTACGGTTTTTTTCGTGTCCGGGTTTGAATTTTCATAAACGTCAAATTGTGCCATCAGAAGCACCTCAATCCGTCACTGAAAGCCCCGGCAGTTGCAATACGGGAGTTATACGCCTCGATTGCATCATGATTTTCTTCAAGCCATTTTCGCGATTGTTCCTCACGCAGCATTTCGGCAAGACGCTGTTCAAGGGTTTGCGAAAGATTAATATGGTTTTCCTTGGCCAACCGGAGGAGTTCGCTGTTAATGCTGAGATTCGTTGATTTTTTGGGAGCATCCGGCCTGGCGAGTATTGCTTGCATTGCTACCTCCATATGCGCATGTTTTATGCGCATATAATACCAGCATATTAATCCGCGGCAAAGAGAAATTTCGGCATGCCGGCAACTGACTTGAAATCAGGTAAACTACCCAGCACCCCGCAGCTGCCGGGTTACGGGCGCAGCAGGAGCCTGTCTGTTTTACCGGGTAAAAACGTGGTCTGCTCATTACGGTACTTATTGACTCGTACCCCAGGATGACGTATAAAATAATATAAAGTGTACGCCATAAAAAGGAGGCTGTTATGAACACAAAGTTAACATTGCGCATGGATGAAAATCTCATTACGTCGGCCAAAAAATATTCCGCCCGGACCGGAAAGTCCGTATCACGGCTTGTTGCGGATTTATTTGAAATTATTAAAAACGAGAAAATACAAACCGAACAGGAATTAACCCCGACAGTCAAATCCCTCAAGGGCTCGCTGAAAGGCGGGAAAATACGGGAGGTGGACTATAAAAAATATCTGGAAGAAAAATATTTATGAAAATCCTCTTTGACACCAATGTTATTCTGGATGTTTTGTTGGACAGGGAACCATTTTCACGGGATGCATCGATTTTGCTCTGCAAGGTCGAACAGTCTGAAATTATTGGTTTCGTCTGCGCGACAACAATAACAACCATTCATTACCTCGCCGCCAAAGCCCTTGGTAAAAAAGCGGCCTCCCTCCACATCCAGTCGCTTCTTTCATTATTCGTGATAGCGCCGGTTAATAGAATTGTCCTTGAAAAAGCCTGTGATGCCGCGTTCAATGATTTTGAAGATGCGGTTATTCATGAAGCAGCGCGCAATGCCGGCGCACAATATATCGTCACAAGAAATATCACGGACTTCAACAAGAGTCTGCTGCCGGCATATGAACCGGGCGAGCTCCTCAACGCCCTGGCAGCGCTGAGAGAAGAGTGAGTCAGGAGTCAGACGTAGGTCGGCATTCCTATGCCGACATCAATTTCGGCGGGAAAGGATTCCCGCCCTACCATCTACAACCGCCGGGAAGACGGAGAGCAGGTCGGCATTCCTATGCCGACAGCCTTTTCGGCGGGAAAGGATTCCCGCCCGCCCTACCCCACTTTGCGTTATAACCGCAAAAGAAATGTTCGAAGGGACATAGTGGAGAAACTCTTGCAAGCGGCTCCTAAATCTCTCTAAGGCCACTTCATTGCCCCATGCAGCACCCTGATTATTTCCAACCAATTATCCTTTATACGATATGGAATAAAATATGGAGTCCCGGTGACAATCAGTTCCTTGGTTCCGGTTTTTCTACCCGGTCTGCCCATCCCAGGCTGCAAAACCAAATCATTTTCCACAATACTTATAATTCTTAGAACAAATTTTTTAGCGGCCCGGGGTTTATCTCTCTCAATGTGTGCGCGGAGAGACTGGAGGTCGGCTATGGCTTGCTCTGTCCACCTTACTTGCATCCGGGCAGTTCTTTCTCAAGAGAGGTGTTCCAGCTTATCACCCAATTTTTAACATCTTCATGGGTGATCATTCTGCCGGCATCAGCACTTTTGAGGCCTTCCTCGATTGCTTCAACCTGCCAGGCCTCTTGCCTCACATAATTTTTTATCGCCTCAACAGCACAAAAAGATTTAGTCCTCTTGGTCGATTGAGCAAGTGACGTCAACTGTTCCGCCAACTCCTTCGGCAATCGTACACTAATAGTAGTAGTTGTCATAAAAGCACCTCCTGAGCACATTGTAATACATCGTGTTCACGCTGACAACGACAATACTTTCCCACCAGCACCCTCTGACATAAAAAAAGTAAGTTACAAAGTCAGGAGTCAGGAGGCAGGAGTCAGGAGTCAGGAGTCAGGAGTCAGGAGTCAGGAGTCAGGAGTCAGGAGTCAGGAGTCAGGAGTCAGGAGTGAAGCATGGATGACATGTATGCGTCAAGTAATTTGCTGACCTCTTCAAGTTGTCCCATTAATTGGGAGGAGTTCCCATAGCCGAGATCCTGCGCCAGAATCAGATAATAACGGCATTCTTCCAGAGAGGCCTGGGCAATGTTAAGAAATCTCGACTTGTCGGGTTTTGTTCTTTTTTTGAATCCTTCGGCGATGTTGGCGGGAACGGAGACCGCAGCCCTGCGAAACTGCGACGTGAGTCCGTAAAGTTCCTTTTGTGGAAAGGAGGTGGTATAGGCATAAATCGCTAACACAAAAATATGCGACTTTTGCCAGACAATAAGGTCTTGAAATCGCTTTGCCGGCTCCCGATTCACTGTTCTTTCTCCTGACTCCTGACCCCTGACTCCCGACTTCCTCCGTTTGTCCCCTCCAGCACCAGTTCCAGGGGCTGGTGGTCGGAGCTGAGAATGTCGTAATGACAGGAGGCGGAAACAATTTTCAGTCCCTTGACAAAAACATGATCCAGAGCGCGGCCCAGGCAGCGGGAGCGACGATCAGGCTCGAAAATCGCCAGGTCCATGCAGAGGTTTGCGGTCATGTCCTGGAGGAAGGCGGTGCGGCTGGCCAGCCAGGTGTTGAAGTCGCCGGCCAGCAGAACAGGTCCGTCATGCGCGTCAATTTCTTTTTCAAGCTGGCGCATCTGGTGCTTGAATTTGTTGATCCTGACAAAATTGATGGCATGGACATTGAGCACCAGCAGTTCCCGCTCGCATTGGGCCAGACGGTATCTGGTGCCGATGGCCATTTTCGGCAGCCGCACCACCGGCTCATGGAAGGGGGAACGGAGAAAAAACAGATCCGTGGGTTCGGCCCGACTGCCGGTCATCACGCCGACGTCAATGTCATGCAGACGCCGGGTAAAGCCGGCGGCCAGGTCCCAGCGCAGACCGGGGGACTGCAGCAGCATGCGCAGCATGGCGGGCCGGAGAAAAACCTCCTGCAGCAGCACCAGATCCTTGCCCAGGGTGAGCCGTGGGAAATCAGTGGCCCAGCCGGTCTTCTTGGCCTTGTGGATATTCCACACCAGCACGCTGAAGGCGCGGTTGATGGCCGGTTCCGCGGGCGCCCCGAAGGATGTCAGGACATCGGCGTGGTCCGGTATGAGATGGGTGAGTCCTTTCATGCGATTAGAATACCGGAGTCAGGGGCCGGGAGCCAGAATAAAAAGATGTGCGTTGTCTCCATTTCGTATCTTTTCAACGATTTAAAAAGATGGGATTGACAATGTTGTCTAAAATGATAACCTTTAATTATGAAATGGAAAGTATCATTTTGCGACCGAAAGGTCGAAGCCGCAACATTGGCATTTCCCAAGGGGATTTTGGCTGATTTTTTACATATTGCTGAAATAATACAAGAATTTGGCCCTGCTTTAGGTGCGCCATATACAAAGTCCCTTGGTGAAGGACTCTTTGAAATCAGGGCCAAGGGGCAGGAGGGACTTTTGTACTGTGAAGGGGAAAGAGGTTGTTATTCTCCACTCCTTTATTAAGAAATCGCAGAAAATCCCGAAGAAAGAAATGGGTATGGCTCGCAAAAGGCTGAAAGAGGTGAAGCAATGAGACCATCACTGAAAGAATTCAAAAAGAAAGCACTTTCCGATCCCGAAGTCAAGAAAGAGTATGTAAGGCTTTCCGCTGCCTATGAACTCAGAAAACAACTCATTAAAATCCGCAAGGAAGCCGGGTTGACTCAGGAAGAACTTGCCGCGATTTTACACACGAATAAAAGCAATATTTCAAGGCTTGAAAATGTAAATTCAAAAATTTCTCCAAAACTATCTACCATTGAGGAGTATGCCAAGGCAGCAGGGTACAGGCTTGAAATTAATTTTGTCCCGCAATCCCATTAAAAATCCACCTTGCAATAGCGTACGCCATGCTGTACGCTCTCCTGACAGGAGGAACCGACCATGACCATTCTTAATGCCACTGAGGCGCGATCCCGGCTGTACAGTCTGATCGATGAAGCCGCAAATACCCATCAACCAATTGTCATTACCGGAAAAAGAGGAAATGCTGTCCTGGTGTCCGAAGAAGATTGGAACGCCATCTCGGAAACACTCTCTTTGCTGTCAGTACCGGGAATGCGTGAATCAATCAAGGCAGGCATGAATCAGCCGGTCGCTGAATGCTCGCGGGAGCTTGATTGGTGAGCTGGCTGCTCGTTTACACCGGACAAGCGCAAAAGGACGCAAGGAAACTCGCCGCATCAGGGTTGAAGAAGAAGGCGCGGGCGTTGCTGGCTGTTCTGCGGGAAAATCCGTTTCAAAACCCTCTGCCCTGCGAAAAACTGATTGGCGACCTGGGAGGGGCGTACTCACGAAGAATAAACATCCAGCATCGCCTTGTTTATCAAGTCCTGGAAGAAGAGAATGTGGTGAAGGTGTTGCGGCTGTGGACGCATTATGAGTAAGCCGGAGGTGGAAACAGGCTCATATGGCAGTGCAAAATATTTTTGATGAAATAAAAGCATCGGCCCAGAGAAAAATTCTCTATCTTCCTCATGCGATCCGGCAAATGTCACGGCCTGATCGCATGATTTCACCGATGGATGTGCGAGAAGTAATTGAGAATGGTGAGATCATCGAAGATTACCCGGCAGATCCGAGAGGGCATAGCTGCCTGATGTTTCTCCACAAAAATAAAGAATATCCGATACATGTTGTTTGCTCACCCAAGGAGGATTATTTGGCCATAATAACAGCGTATATCCCCAGCCGGGATGAATGGGATGCGAATTTTACGAAGAGGGAAAAAACATGAAATGTATTCATTGCCGGGGAGTCTTGAAAAAAGGATCAGCACCGCTGCATATTGACAGAAAAGGGTGCCATCTGACTTTGGATAATGTTCCCGCATGGATTTGCAGCCAATGCGGTGAGGCGTACTTTGAGGAAGCGGAAGTGGCGGCAGTGCAGGAACTTATTGTCGTTATTGATCAGAAATCACAGCCTTTGGTTGTTAACGCTTGATCGGAAAAAATGAGATCATCGCCAAACGGTAATGTTATGACTCTCATCAGGGAGAAACTCCCGTCCCTCTCCCTCGGCAAGGGTCTCCAATTGAGAGTCTCCCTCTCCCCTCGGGCACGGGCCCTCCCTCGAAATTCTCCCTCTCCCTCGGGCACGGGCCTTCCCTCGAAATTCTCCCTCTCCCTCGGGCACGGGCCCTCCCTCAAAATCTCCCTCTCCCTCGGGCACGGGCCCTCCCTCAAAATCTCCCTCTCCCTCAGGGAGAGGGCCGGGGTGAGGGGAATTTTCCCCACCCCAAAAAAAATTCTTGACAAAAAATCCAAAAAAAAAGCCTAATAAAATAGGCGTATCTGCCGATAGTATGCAATTTTTTCTTGCCAAGAGGTATTTCTTCGGGGTAAAAGAGAAATTGTTATTGTCAGCGGAGGACTGATTCGGCGGCGGGAGCGGGGGAAAATGCTTCCGCCCGAAAAGGATCACCGGCCGCGCGGACAATAAAAACAAGGGTTCCATGGGGGAATCCGCTTCATTCATCTTAACTTGAGAAAAGGAGATTCAAGATGAAAAAAATTATTTCCACCGTTGCCGCCCTCGGCCTTGTTGCCGGTTTCGCGGCCACCGCATCCGCCATGGATTTTTCCATGACCGGCAAGTACGTACTCGAAGGCTACATGCTGAACAATGCCGACGGCTTAGGCTTCAACCCCTACAGTGACGAAGCCGGCACGGACTCCGCCTGGGTGCAGACCTTCCTGGTCAAACCGACCCTGAAGGTCAACGACAAGATCACCATGTTCTCCGAGATCCGTTTCGCCAAGGACTCCGACTGGGGTGATGATGCAGCGGACGGTGGCCCCGGTATGGGGGATCATCGCGGCGTGGATATCTACCACATCTACATGGAATACATGTCGCCGGTCGGTAAACTGCGCATGGGCCGCACCCCGGCCGGTTCCTGGGGCAGCGACTTCATGAGCACCTCCACCACCGCCAACCGTTTCATGTGGTGGCCGAGCTTTGTGGCCGAGCCCTTCAGCCTCTGCCTCTTCACCCAGAAGACCGTTGAGAACGACTGGGATAACAACAACGATGACAATGATTCCGATATGTATGAAATCGACCTGACCTACAAGGTCGACAACATGAACCTGCGCGCCGCCTATGACTTCATCAACGACAAAACGCAGAGCGATGTCGAAACTGCATTAGGATCTCTTTACGACAGACAGCACAATCGTTTGAAACTCAATGCCGACATGCAGTTCGGCCCGGTTTCCGTGCTCAGTGAGTATGGCTGGCAGTTCGGTGACTTCCGGGATTATGATACTGAAGTCGCTGGTTTAGAAGAAGACCGCGACGTGGACGCCATGGCCTTCATGCTCGACGTTTCCACCAAGATGGATAAGCTTGACATCGGCCTGCTGTACTTCTGGGCCGAGGGCCAGGATGAACTTGACGATGCCGACGACGACATGACCGCCGCCATGAACGGCGCCCTGGATAACGGTATCGGCGACGACTTCAACCCCTACTACATCCTCACCGGCGACCACACCGGCATGCTGAACAGCGACGAGTACGACGCTGATCCTTTCATGGTACAGGGTGGTGTGCATGCCATCGGCATTCATACCGACTTTGCCGTTTCCGATCAGTTGTCCCTGCATGGCGCTGTTGCCTACGCCTTGGTTGACGAGGAAAGTGGTGTTGAGCAGATGTTGTTGCAGCAGGGGCTTGGCGCCGTTAGCGTTGACGATGAGTACGGCTGGGAGATCGACCTCGGCGCCAAGTACAAACTGCTTGACAACCTGACCTACGAACTGCGCGGTGCATACTTCAACACCGGCGACTTCTTCGAGGATATCGCTGAAGCAGCCGGCCAGGATGCTGATGATCTGTATCTTGTCAGCCATCACCTGACCATGACCTTCTGATTTTTTCTCATTAGTTGGTTGTTTGTAGAAAGCCCTGCCTCGCGCAGGGCTTTTTTTTTGCCTGGTGTCGATGTCGGCAAGGGATTGCCGACCTAATCTCTGTCTTCCCGCGGGTGTGGGGTAGGGCGGGAATCCTTTCCCGCCGAAATGGATGTCGGCATAGGAATGCCGACCTACTCTCCGTCTTCCCGGCGGTTGTAGATGGTAGGGCGGGAATCCTTTCCCTCCGAAATTGATGTCGGCATAGGAATGCCGACCTACTCTCCGTCTTCCCGGCGGTTGTGGGGTAGGGCGGGAATCCTTTCCCGCCGAAATGGCTGTCGGCAAGGGATTGCCGACCTACGTCATTCACGATTTTAACGCCAGCACGCGAAGCCGCAAAGGAAACTTGCCGTTTTACAATGAAAATATCTTTGTGTCTTTCGGCCTTCCTGTTACTTTTTTCTCCTGACTCCTGACTCCTGACTCCTGACTCCTGACTCCCGACTCCTGACTCCTGACTCCCGACTCCCGACTCCCGACTCCCGACTCCTGACTCCTGACTCCCGACTCCTGCCCCCCTTCTTTCCCCTCTTGCCTCTCTCATCACTTAATGGTACTTTGCAGCGATTCAAGCAACCATCACCTAACCACAGAATGTAATTGCGAGACGCCCATGAACCGAAAATTCCTTTTGCTCCTTTCCCTGACCGTGCCCCTCGCCCTTTCCGCCTGCGGCAAAAGACTCACCATGAACGACGCCCTGGAGCAGGGGGCCCAGCCGCTCTCCGGCGCGGACGTCGCCTCCATGGTGACCGACAAGGTGCTGCATATCTCGAGCTGGGATAAGTCCATCGAGGCGGATGTGATTCTGCACGACAGCGGCAAACTCTCCGGCAAGAACAGCGTCGGCGACAAAACCGGCGGCCGCTGGAAGGTAACACCCGACAATACCCTCTGCCTCGCATACGACGACTGGGGCCTGAAGGAGATGCGCTGCTTTATCGTCTTTAAAAAGGATGACGGCTTCACCATGTTCCGCTCCGACGGCTCGCTGGATTCGACCTTTACCGTTGACGGTCTTGCCGCAAGCGACCTTTCCTTCAGCGGGGTGGGCATGGGCCGGTCCATGCCGGGCAGCGACAGCTCGGCTAAAACCGAAATCATCCCGGATCAGGCAAGCAGCCGCACCCTGGTCATCCCCGATGAAGAGAAAAAAAAGGACAGCTGGTGGAAGCTGGGGCTTTTCAGCGATAACCTGGACGAGGAAGCAGCCCCGGCCGACCTCGGCGCGCCCCCTCCGGCTCCGGCTTCCCGGGAGAAGCGCCATCTGCTGGATGACCGGGAATGCGCCCACTGCGACCTGACCGGCGAAAACCTGCGGAACGCCGAACTGAAAAAAGCTGATCTGGAAGGGGCAAAGCTCGCCAAGGCCGATCTGTCCGGCGCCGTGCTGCGGGGAGCCAATCTTAAAAAAGCGACGCTCGGCGGAGCCACGCTTGCTGGAGCGGATCTCACCGCCGCCGATCTGGCAGGGGCTGACCTGACCGGAGCCAATCTGGAAGGGGCAAAGCTTGAAAGCGCAAATCTCAGCGGGGCCGTTCTCGTCAATGCCCGCATGGTGGATGCCGTTCTGGAAGACGCGGTGCTGACCAACGCCGACATGGAAGAGGCCAATCTGCACTGGGCTGATCTGACCGAGGCTGACCTGAAGGGGGCCAACCTGAAAAAAAGCTACCTGATCAAAGCCAATTTCACCAAGGCCGACCTGACCGGCGCCGATCTCACCGAGGCCTTGACCCAGCGGGGAATTTTCGATTCCGCCATCGGCTATGAAGCGCCGGTCGTTGACAAGCCGGAAGGAGAAAACAAGCCGGCTGAAGCGGAAAAAGAGAAAAAATCCTTTTTTAATATTTTTTGACAAAATAAAGGAGTCAAGAGTCAGGAGTCAGGAGTCAGGAGTCGGGAGTCGGGAGTTGATTGTAAGGCCAAGGGGCAAAAACACAAGATTTTTCCAACCAAGACACTTAAAAACGTAGGTCGGCAATCCCTTGCCGACAACCATTTCGGCGGGAAAGGATTCCCGCCCTACCATCTGACAAAACAAGGACGCCGGAAGATAAGAAAACGATTGCCTTTATTCTGACTTCTGACTCCTGACTCCTGGCTCCTGCCCCTTCCACAGCACCGTGTTCTTCCGCCAGTTGACATCATCCCGCCGCGGGTAATCAAGCAGGTAATGAAGCCCCCTGGACTCCTTCCTCTTCATGGCGCAACAAACGATGAGTTCCGCCACCAGGGCCAGGTTGCGCAGTTCAATGAGGTCCGGGGTCAGCAGATAGTCGCGGAAATGCTGGGCCACTTCGTCAAGGATGGGCCGCATCCGCTTCTTCACCAGGCTCAGCCGTTTTTCCGAGCGGACAATACCGACGTAATTCCACATCAGCCGACGGAGCTGGTCCCAGTTGTGGCTGATCAGCACGCACTCCTCGATCCGTTCCGCCTTGCCGGCATACCAGCCGGACACTTGGGGGAAGGGGCGTTTGCTCACTTCCGGCCATTCCTTTTCACACTGCAGCCAGGCCTGATGCGCAAAAACCACCGCCTCGAGCAGTGAGTTGCTGGCCAGTCGATTGCCGCCGTGCAGCCCGGTGCAGGCGGTTTCGCCGAAGGCATAGAGGTTCTCGATGGAGGTACGGCCCATGATGTCGGTCAACACCCCGCCGCACATGTAATGGGCGGCCGGCACCACCGGGATCGGCTCGCGGGTGATGTCGATGCCGTAGGACAGGCAGGTCGCGTAAATGTTGGGGAACCGTTTCCTGACAAAATCCGCCGGTTTATGGGTGATGTCGAGAAAGACATTGTCGTCGCCGCTGGCCTTCATCTCGGAATCGATGGCCCGGGCCACCGCATCCCGGGTGGCCAGATCGCCGCGCGAATCGTATTTTTCCATAAAGGCTGTGCCGTGCCTGTCCACCAGGCGACCGCCTTCGCCGCGCACCGCCTCGGATATGAGAAAATTTTTGGCCTGGGGATGATACAGACAGGTGGGGTGAAACTGGACGAATTCCAGATTGGCCACCTTGGCTCCGGCCCGGTAGGCCATGGCAATGCCGTCGCCGGTGGCGATGTCGGGATTGGTGGTATAAAGATAGACCTTTCCCGCCCCGCCGGTGCAAAGCACCGTGGTCCGGGCCAGATAGGGCTTGATGGAGTTGTCTTGCCGGTCGAGGATATAGGCGCCCAGGCAGCGGTCCGGAAAAGGCCCGCTCACCGGGATCCCGGCCCTGGAGGCAATCAGCAGGTCAACCGACAGATGATCCTCCAGCACGGTGATATTGTCGTTGCGGGCAACCTGGTTCAGCAGCCCGCGCTCGATCTCCCGGCCGGTGAGATCCCGGGCATGGGCAATGCGCCGGGCCGAGTGGCCGCCTTCACGTCCCAGGTCAAGACGGGCATCATTCCGCTCATCCCTGGTAAAGGAAACGCCGAGATCAATCAGCTCCCGGACGCGCTCAGGCCCGCTTTCCACCACCAGTCGCACCACCTCTTCATCGCACAGGCCGTCGCCCGCCTTGAGGGTATCCTCGATATGCATGGCAAAGGAATCATGCTCCGAGAGCACCGCGGCGATGCCGCCCTGGGCAAGATTTGTCGCCGTGTCAACCCGGTTTTTCTTGGTCACCAGGATGACGTGGCCCAGCCGGGCCGCCTTCAGGGCAAAGGATAATCCGGAAATTCCGGAGCCGATAACGAGAAAATCTGTTGCCAAGGTCATATTTAACGAATACCTTTCTTCGGAGAAGTCAGAAGTCAGAAGTCAGAAGTCAGAAGTCAGAAGTCAGAAGCCAGAAGTCAGAAGCCAGAAGTCAGAAGCCAGAAGTCAGAAGCCAGAAGTCAGAAGCCAGAAGTCAGAAGCCAGGAGTCAGGAGCCGGGAGCCGGGAGCCGGGAGCCGGGAGCCGGGAGCCGGGAGCCGGGAGCCGGGAGCCGGAATAACTGACTTCTTCCTCAATTAAAATCCATTGTAACTATCCAGGTAGATAGGCTGTAGACTGAAGGAAAAGCGCCTAAAATATGTAATACGACAGTACCGGCAGCCCTATAGCCTTCAGTCTACAGTCTAAACAGCTGGATAGTTACAATCCATTCATAAAAAAAAATGTCCGAAATAAAACTTGTCATCTTTGATTGCGACGGCGTCATGTTCGACTCAAAAAACGCCAACCGAATGTATTACGACCATATCCTCGCAGTCCTCGGCCACCCGCCCATGGACGCAGAGGAGCTTGAATACGTTCATATCCATAACGTGATGGATTCGGTGCGCCATATCCTGCGTCATTATCCGGCGGACATAGAAAAAGCGGAACAATACCGGGCCGATCTCGACTACCAGCCGTTTTTGCAGTACATGCACATGGAGCCGGATCTGATTGAATTCCTGCAGTTCCTCACCCCCCGCTGCGATCGGGCGATCAGCACCAACCGGACCAACACCATGCGCAATATCCTGGACATCTTCGGCCTTTCCCCCTATTTCGGCAAGGTGGTAACCGCCTTTGACGTGGAGAGGCCCAAGCCGCATCCCGACGCCCTGCTGGCCATCCTCGACCATTTCGGCCGCCGGGTGGATGAATCCATCTACATCGGCGACTCCATCATCGACCGGCAGCACGCAAGCAGCGTCGGCATGCGGCTGATCGCCTTCAAGAACCGCGCGCTTGACGCGGAATACCATGTGGACAGCTTCATGGAGATTGCCGGGCTGCCGCTTTTTTGAGGCGCACGCATCAAAAAAGATAAACCCGTAAAAAGTCTTTTTTTTACCCCTGAGAGCACAGAGGGCGCAGAGAAAATATTTTAAATTACAGCATGTTACCTCTGCGTGCTCCGTGTGCTCCGTGTGCTCCGTGGCGAAAAACCGTCATTTACGGAATGTCTCTAATGATGGTGGTCGTGGTGGTGATGCCCCTCCGCCGCACCGCCCAGACTCTCCAGCGCCTTTTGCAGATATTTGTCCGTTTTGGCCATTTTTTCCATTGCCTTGCCGATGGCCTCGGCTGTTTCAGCGGCCCCTTCTTTTTTCGCCACGTCCAGCCATTTGGCAAATTCATGCTGATGGCTGCGGCTGTGTTCGATCCAGTGAGGAATCAGCACCCGCAGTTTTTCCAGTTCGGTCAGTTCCTTGTGCTCAGCCATTTTTTTCTTCTCCGACAGGGGCAAGGGTGACCACCCCGCCCATGAAATCTATTTTTTTGACATAAGAGGCGGCAATAACCCGCGGTTCGGCAAACAGGGTGCTGACCCGCACGCCGGCTGCATCAACCTCAAGAAAGGTGACGTTTTCCATGACAATTTCCCGTTCCCCGTTTTTTTCATAGACCACGCTCATCTGGCACATGATAGCCCCCTCCACCGCAAGAGTTGTCAATCCGAACAAAAAAGTTGTCGGCACTATTGCAAAATTCAGAAAAAACCGCCAGAAAATAATATGAGGGGCACGCCGGAAGTCACACGACAAAAGATAGACGAGGAGAGACAATCAATGCTGACCAACCTGAAGGAAATCGAATTCATTCTGAAAAACAGCCACACCATCGCCGTGGTCGGACTGTCGCCCAAGGAGAACCGGCCCAGCAATCAGGTGGCCCGCTACCTGCAGGACGTGGGCTATCGGATCATCCCGGTCAATCCCGGTCAATCCGAAATCCTCGGCGAAATCTGCTACCCGAGCCTGCTGGACATCCCGGGTCCGGTCGACGTGGTTGATATCTTCCGCCGTCCCGAAGAGGTGCCGGCCGTGGTGGAACAGGCCGTGCGGATCAAGGCAAAGGCCGTTTGGATGCAGGAAGGAATTGTCAACGACGAAGCGGCCCGGCTGGCCCGGGAACATGGCCTGCGGGTGGTGATGGATCGCTGCATGAAAATCGATCACGCCTCGATGGTGTAACAATGGTTTTTTCGCCGAACAACGCCGCACCGGCCGCAATAAGCCTCACATCGGTGCTCGATAATCTCGACTTATGAGCAGTACGGTTTCCGTGCCGTCATCCCCAAACCGTACACCGTTGCCAATTTTGCCGATGTCTGTAAAAAAGTCCTGAGAGGATCATAATTCCCTTGATTCCCATATAAAAATTACCCCATACTCTTCTATATTCAAAGGAATACCACCCTCTCCCCATCCAGGGGGGAAGGGTGTCTTTCGCTTTGCCTTCGCCACCACAACAACAAAGGAGTGCCTGAATGGGTCTATCCCTGAAAAACATGAAAATCCGCTGGCAGTTGATTGTTTCCAACAACCTGGTTCTTTTCCTGGCCATGCTTGTTGTCATCATGACCATCTATCTCACCATGTCCGGGAATCGCGATCAGGAAATGCAGGCATTCCGGCAGGCGGAGATGGCTGCCGTGCAGGATAACCTGAAAAGCTATGTCAACATTGCCCATGAAATCCTCCAGGCAAATTACGAAAACGCCACGGACCGGGCCTACCTGGAGAAACGCTATGGAAACGAGCTGAAAAACATCATCGATATCGCGGAAAATATCGTCCGCACGGCCAGGGAGGAAACGGCGGCAGGCGCCCTGACCGTCGAAGAGGCCAAGGAGCGGGCCCTGCGGCAGATTGAAAAGATTCGTTATGACGGGGGGAAAGGCTACGTCTGGGTCAATGATACGGGTTCGCCCTATCCGAAAATGATCATGCATCCCACCGCGCCCGCCTTAAACGGCCGGGTGCTGGATGATGCCAAATACAACTGCGCCCTGGGCAAAGGGGAAAACCTTTTCAAGGCCTTTGTCGATGTTGCGAAGGAAAAGGGGGAGGGCTTTGTCGACTACCTGTGGCCCAAACCGACCAAGGACGGCTTGACGGAGCAACAGCCGAAACTCTCCTATGTCCGCCTGGTGCCGGAATGGGGCTGGATCATGGGAACCGGCATTTACGTGGATGACGCCCTGGCCGATGCCAGGGAAAAAAGCATGACCGATATCGCCAAGATCCGCTTCAATGACGGCAAGGGCTACTTCTGGATCAACGACACCGGCGCGCCTTTCCCGAAAATGATCATGCACCCGATCTCCCCCGCCCTGGACGGCAAGATCCTGGACGATCCCAAATACAACTGCGCCCTGGGCAAAGGGGAAAACCTTTTCAAGGCCTTTGTCGATGTTGCGAAGGAAAAGGGGGAGGGCTTTGTCGACTACCTGTGGCCCAAACCGACCAAGGACGGCTTGACGGAGCAACAGCCGAAACTCTCCTATGTCCGTCTCTTTGCGCCCTTCGACTGGATCATCGGCACCGGCGAATATATTGATGACATCGAAGTCCAGGTGGCGGAGCATGCCCGGAAGACATCCGCCGCCATGACCGCTCTTTTCCTGAAAATCCTCCTTGCCGTGAGCGTCATCGCCGGACTGGTCTGCCTGGGATTCATGTGGCTGGCCAAAAAATTCGCCGACCCCATCGGCGAATGCGCCGGATTTGCCTCCCGGCTTGGGGACGGTGATTTTACCAGCGTCATTCCGGTTCGTTGCACAAACGAAATCGGCAACCTCTGTTCATCGCTGAACAACATGCGAAGCGGCATGAAGGAAACCCTGCTCGATGTGGCCAACGACAGCTCGCTGGTTTCCTTTACCTCGGATCGGCTCCGTGAATCCTCCGCCGTCATGTCCCGGACGGCGGAGTCCATGGCCCACCAGGCGGGAATTGTCGCCGGGGCCGCGGAAGAGATTTCCACCAACATCAAGATCGTTTCCGAGACAACCGGGAAAATCGCCGACGAGGCCGACTCCATCAATCAGAACAGTGTGGAAATGGCCCACAACATCCGCTCGGTGGCGGTGGCGGCGGAAGAGCTGACCAGTTCCTTCAAGGAGGTGGCGCAAAACTGCCAGACCGCCCAGGGTCTGGCCAACAAGGCCATTAGAAACAACACGACATCCCGGGAAAAAATGGATGCCCTCAACAGCTCTGCCGCAAGCATCAATAATGTCATCAACATGATCACGGAAATCACCGAGCAAACCAAGCTGCTGGCCCTCAATGCCACCATCGAGGCGGCCCGGGCCGGCGACGCGGGCAAGGGTTTTGCCGTGGTTGCCGGCGAAGTGAAGGAACTTGCCAAGCAAACGGCGCATGCCACTGACGAGATCGTCCAGCAAATCAAGCAGATCCAGGGCCACACCACCGAGGTGTCCGATTCCATCTCCGAAACCTACGAGATCAACCGGGAGGTTGATGAAATCAACACCACCATCGCCGCCGCGGTGGAGGAGCAGACCGCCACGGTGGGCGAAATAGCCCGCACCGTGGCCGCCACCTCGGACCATGCCGAAGAGGTGGTGCGAACCATCTCCTCCTTTACCCGGGTCATCAAGGAAGAAGTGGCAACCTCGGTCAAGGAGGCGTCAATCGGGGTGACCGAGATCGCCGAAAACGTCCGCAAACTGAACGACGGCGTCAACAGCACCTGGTCCGATTCCGCCGAAACCAAGATTTACGCGGACCGGCTGACCGATGTGGCGCGCGAGCTCAACAGCAACATCAGCAAATTCACCCTGGGCGACAAGAAATTCGACCTGGGAACCGTCAAGGGCGCCCATATCGGCTGGCGGGCAAAACTCGAGGGTGTCATGTACGGCCGGCAACTGACCATCGATGAGGTTTCGTCGCATGAACAGTGCGCTTTCGGCAAATGGCTGTATGGGCCGGAGGCGGCTTTTGTCCGGGCCCTGCCGGAATGCGATGATGTGGAAAAAATCCATAAGCAGGTCCACTCCCTGGCCAAACAGGTGGTCAAGGCCCAGTGCCTGGACAACAACCGGGAGCAGGCCAAACAGCTGCTGGTCGAGTTCGAAAAAACCAGCAACCGGCTGTTCGTCGCCCTGGACACCCTCTTCCATGCCAAGGCAGGCGGCAAAGGAGCGGCACAATGACCGTTGCCTAAAGCCGCAGCAGAAACCCCCGGCGGTCATGAAAGTCCGGTTTTTCCCCCGGATGAGCCAGGGCCCAGTAGCTCATGCTGTTGTCCCTTGCCAGCAGAACCGCGCTGATCCCCGCCCGCAGGGATTTGCCCGCAAATCCCGTTTTCCCCGGATCAAGGGTGGCCTCCAGGGTGAAGCGGCGCGATTCGCGGCTGATGCGGCAGTCCAGGGAAAGAACTTCCCCGGCCTGCCGCATGCCCCGGCGGTAACAATCAAAACAATAGACATTCCAGTGTCCGGAGGGCGCAATATTGACCTCCCGGTATGCCTCCTCGCCTTCCTCGGCGAAAAAAAACTCAAAACAGCTCTCCTGCCACAGATTGTCTCTCCGCTCCGGGGAGGCGGCGGGCGGGGGCAGGCAAAGAGCCTCCAGCGCCCCGGTCAGCGTATAGCGGACATGCAGGGCACTCCCTTGGCGGGAAAGTGAGCCGGTGAGGCAAAAAGACGTTCCCGGAACATGGTCAAACGGTTGCAGAACAAAGGAAGAAAGCGGCATGGGAAATCTGGTTCTCCTCGTATTTTATAAAAAAATTGTACCTGCTCAGGTGTTTAGGCTATAGACTGAAGACTATCGGACTGTTTGTACTCCATGCGTTTCTATTTGTGACGCCTTTCCTTCACCCTACAGCCTTCACCCTTCAGCCTTCACCCTACAGCCTTCAGCCTTTAACCTTCAGCCTTCACCCTTCACCCTTCACCCTTCACCCTTTAACCCATCCCCCCGGATGGCTGCAAAGAATTTTCCCAATAACGCAAAGCCCCGAAGCCGCAAAGGCAACCGGTTGTTTTAAAAAAATTCTTTGTTGCTTTGTGTCCTTGCGTTAAAATTTTACGTTTTTACGGGTTCATCAAGTTGTATGGATTCAAGAATATCGCTTTATTTTTCCCCCCACTCTGTTACATAATAAAAAGAGACTGAGGCAAATCGCCACACCCGGCACAAAAAATATGATTCTCAGGAGGCCGTCCATGTACCCTTACCCTGTCTGGAAACACTTGCTGCTTTTTTCCTTGTCATCGCTTGTCCTGACCGGAACCGCTTTTGCCGCGAAGGATCTGGTTGCCGTCAAAGTGGGGGAAGAGCCGGTCATCGACGGCCGGGCGGATGAGCCTTTCTGGGCCAAGGCCGGAGCGGTGACCACCCACGATCAGGTGGCCGGGATCGACATCACCCTGAAGGCCGCCCATGACGGGAAAACGATTTTTTTTCTTGCCTCATTCCCGGACCCGACGGAAAACCGGCAGCACCGCACCCTGATGTGGGACCGGAACATGGCGGCATACGTCAACGGTCCGGAGCGGGAAGATGTCTTTGTCGTCAAATGGAGCATGGTCAACTATCCCACGACTCTCACCCTGCATGAAAATATTCCCTACCAGGCTGATATCTGGTTCTGGAAGGCCATGCGCACCGATCCCGCCGGTTTTGCCGATGACAAAATGCACCTGTACAAAAGCGACAAAATGAAAAACGCGGCCATGCTCACCTCGGACCAGGGCAATGTCTTTTATCTCACTCGCCCCGGCGACGGAGGCGATGCGGCCTATACGACCATTCTCTACACCGGGCGCACGGAGGACAAGGTGCCGAAATACGCCCCCCAGCAGCCTTCCGGCAGCCGGGCGGATATCCGGGCCAAAGGCCTCTGGCAGGACAAGACCTGGACCATCGAATTTGCCCGGGCCCTTGATACCGGCCATAACGACGATGTGCGCTTCACGCCGGAGAAACGATATCCCTTTGCCGTTTCCCGATACGAAATAGCCGGTCGCAAACCGGAGCCGGAGGCGGAACAGCCCCTGCACGGCACGGGCGAGGTGGGGGAGCTGCTTTTTCTTTCCTTTGAACAATAAACGTGGATGCGGATTTTGGATTGCGAAATGCGGAATACGGATTATAAAGACATGCTGATGCAGCAACCCGCCTTTCCGGCCCCGGAATTCCGTCTCCTGACTCCTGACTCCTGACTGCTGACTCCTGACTACTGAAACATGCCCTACCATTATCTCCGCAACCTCGGTTTTTTTCTGCTGGTGACCCTGCTCGCCATCCTGGCGCAGCTTGCCGTCAACTTCACGGATGAATCCATTGAGCAGATGAAAACCATTACGGCAAGCCAGCAGGCCCGCCTGGAAGCAGCCAATCAAATGAACAACGCCCTGCTGCACGCCGCGCTGCTCTACCGGCAGGACAGCATGATTGAAAATATCCCGGCCGAGGAGATCATGGCCACGCTCGACAGCCTTGCCGTCAAAATAAAAAATCTGAAGAAAAATTTTGCCTTCGCAAAAGAGCAGGAGGAGGAGCAAGCCCTGGACACCAGCCTGTTCGCCATCCGTCAGGGGCTGGTCAGCCTGTTTGAAGCCGGGCAGGAACCGGTGGATTACACCGTCAGCCTGCTGCCCCAGATCAAGGATCATCTCCGGACAATCCATTTTTCCCTTTCCACCCTGGCATACGGCGGTATGCATTCCGTCGGCGCAAATGATCCGCTTGCCGCCTGTCTTTCCCTGGATGTCACCCACGATCTGGCCCATCTGGAAGCGATGGTTGAAAAATTCATGACAGGGGAGGGACTCAAGCTTGATGTGGTCATGAAGCTGCTCACCCTTGCCGGCGACCGGGTTTCCCTGCTGAAAGACCACACCCGGCCGGATGACGACCATCGTCATGAACTTGAATACCTTAACGACCTGCTGATCAAACTGCGCACCAACCTGCCCCGCATTTATGACGGCTGGCAGAACGACCCCACCATGTCCCTGCTTCCCGAGGAAATAGCCTTGACCGGCACGGTCTGGGACGAAATCGCCGTGACCGCGGATGAACTGATCGAGCAGGAAAAAATTGACATGCAGCGCCGGCAGGCCGCCCTGGAAAGCGAGGCCGGGCAGAAACGGCGGCAATTTGTTTTCCTTGCCGCGACCAGCATCCTCTTTGCCGTCCTCTTTGCCTTTTTCATCAATTCCCTGCTCAGCAAAAGAATCGGCCGGCTGATCCAGGGAACCGCCAAGCTCGCCAAAGGCGAGCTCGGCTTCAGGATCGACATGCCCACCCGGGATGCCATCGGCCAGCTCGCCGCCTCGTTCAACGGCATGGCCGAGTCCTTAAGCGACAAACAGCGGGAGCTGCGCGACAGTTTCGAGCTGCTGCAGACCAGCGAAAAGCTGCTGCAGATGTCCAACGAGCAGTTGGAAAAACGGGTGCGGGAGCGGACCGCGGCACTCAGCGCCGCCAATGCCGAACTGCAGCTCATGGGCACCGCCTTTTCCCATGCCCTGGAAGGCATTCTGGTGACCGATGAAAACGGCTCTATCCTCAAGGCCAACCCGGCCACCACCCAGATCGTCGGCTTTGAGATGAATGAGCTGATGGGGGCCTCCATCCGCGTTTTTGATACCGGCAGCCACGCAGAGGATTTTTACCTTACCATCCTCGCCGATCTGCGGGAAAAAAGGGAGTGGGACGGAGAAGTGCTGTGCCGCCGCCGCAACGGCGATGTCGTTCCTCTTTGGCTGTCGATTGCCGCGATGGAGACGCAAAAGGAACAGATTTCTTATTACATCGCCTCATTCCGCGACATCAGCGAGCACAAGAAACAGGAAATGCTCATTCGCCACCAGGCCATGCACGATTCCCTCACCGGACTGCCCAATCGGCTGCTGCTGAAAGACCAGATTCACATTGCCATCGCCCATGCCGAACGCCGCAGGAAAAAGCTGGTGGTACTGTTCATGGATCTGGACAATTTCAAAACCATCAACGATACCCAGGGACATATGGCCGGTGATTTGGTCCTGAGAGGGGTGGCGCAACGGCTGAAAACCATTTTCCGTCCGGAAGATACGGTCTGCCGCATCGGCGGCGATGAGTTTATCGCCATCATCGGCGACCTTGACAGCGAGGATTTCGCCCTGACCATTGCCGAGCGAATCCTGAAATCCCTGGCCGTTCCCTTTCCCTACAAAGGAGAATATCTCGCCGTGGGCGGCAGCATCGGTTTGACGGTTTACCCCGATGACGGCACGGACAGCGACATGCTGATCAAAAACGCCGATCAGGCCATGTATGCCGCCAAGTCCCAAGGGAAAAACAGGATTCATTTTTTCTCGGCAAACATGCATGCCTACGCCCAGGAAAGGCTCATCCGCGAGGAAGAGATCCGCAGAGGCCTGGACGCCAACGAGTTTACCGTTTTTTTCCAGCCCATCATCGATCTGGCCACCATGCGGGTTGCGGGGCTGGAGGCCCTGGCCCGCTGGCAGCATCCGGAGCGGGGCTCGCTGAAACCGGCCGACTTTCTTCAGGTCTGCGAGGATTCCGGCCTGATGGTTCCCGTCGGTCGCAGGCTGCTGGAGGAATTCTGCCGGCACAGTCGGGAAATTCTGACCGGCTGCGCCGACCGGCATCTCTATTTCTCTTTCAATCTTTCCGCCTCCCAGATGCAGGAGGAGGGGATTGCCGAATCCATCAACGATATGCTGCAACGCTATGACATCAACCCTTCCCGGGTGGTCATCGAAATCATCGAGCCCGCCGTCATCACCAATGCCCAGAAAGCGGCACTGGTGCTGTTGCTCCTGGCGGACACGGGAATCCGAATCGCCATCGACGATTTCGGCACCGGCTTCTGCTCGCTGGCCGTGCTGAAGCATCTGCCGATTGACGCCCTGAAAATCGACAAAACATTTGTCCGTAAAATAACCCAGGGCGACAACGACCGTCGGATTGTGGCGGGAGTCACCTCCCTGGCCCACCATCTCGACATGCGGGTTATCGCCAAAGGGGTTGAGACGGAGGAGCAGCTCTCCTTTCTCAAGCAGTGCAACTGTCACATGGCCCAGGGATATCTTTTCTCCAAGGCGCTGCCCGCCGCCGACCTCCCCGCCTTCCTGAAAACACATTCCTCATCCTGACCGTGCCCGCGGCAGTGTGCGTTTTCATTGGCGGTATTGGTCCGCCTTCTTTTCTCCTCCCAATATCTTGACTTTCCGATCTTCTTCAGATAGATTTAGCAGTTTTTTACTCCAACCCTTCCCCTGCGGGGATGAAAGAAAAGTGCCTAAAGTACTTCAAGTCCTTCAAGTGCCTAAAGTTAAAGGTTTTATCTGATCAGATACGTCCCACAACTTTAGGCACTTGAAGTACTTCAGGCACCTCAGGCACTTACGTAAGAGGTAACATTGTGAGCGTCAAAGCCCTGAAAGGTTTTAAAGATATCATTCCCGGCGAGGTGGAAACCTGGCAGTTGATCGAACAGACGGCCAGATCCATCTTCCACCGCTTTGATCTGGCGGAGATCAAGGTGCCGATCCTGGAAAAAACAGACCTCTTTGTCCGCTCCATCGGCGAAACAACCGATATCGTGGAAAAAGAGATGTACACCTTCATTGACCGCAACGGCTCATCCCTCACCATGCGGCCGGAAGGAACGGCCCCGGTGCTGCGGGCCTACATCGAAAACGGCCTGCACGCCGCCAAGGCGGTGCAGAAATTGTATACCATCGGCCCCATGTTCCGCCATGAACGACCCCAGAAGGGCAGGCTCAGGCAATTTCACCAGATGAGCGTCGAGGTGCTGGGTTCCGACCACCCGCGGATCGATACGGAAATCATGGCCATGGCCTGGCTCATCATCAAGGAACTGGGACTGACGGCAAGCCTGGAAATAAACTCCCTGGGCTGCCCCGGCTGCCGGCCGGATTTCAACAAGGCCCTGCTTGATTTTCTCCACCAGGCGGACAACCTCTGCGACGACTGCCTGCGCAGACGGGAAACCAATCCCCTGCGGGTGCTGGACTGCAAAAGCACCGGCTGCCGGGAGCAGTATAAGGAGGCGCCGTCGATTCTCGACTATCTCTGCTCCGGCTGCCGGGAACATTTCCAGCAGGTGGAAGAGGGCCTTGACCTGCTTGCCGTCCCCTACACGGTCAACTCCTTCATGGTGCGGGGGCTGGACTACTACACCAGAACCACCTTCGAGCTGGTGACCGATGCACTCGGCGCCCAGAGCGCGATCGGCGCCGGCGGCCGCTATGACGGCCTGGTGAAACAGCTCGGCGGCCCGGATGTGCCGGGCATCGGTTTTGCCATGGGCATGGAACGGCTGGCCCTGCTGCTGGAACAACAGCAGAAAGGCGCGCCGGCCGCCGGCCTGGACATTTTTATCGTGGCCCTCGGCAACGCCGCGCAACAGAAAGGATTCACCCTGACACACGCCTTGCGCAAAGCAGGGCTGACCGCCACCATGGATTATCAGGACCGCGCCCTGAAAAACCAGATGAAACAGGCCGGCAAGGCGCGGGCCCGTTATGTCCTTATCATGGGCGACGAGGAGCTGAACAAAAAAGAGGCAATGCTGCGCAATATGGAAAACAGCGAGCAGGCGCCGCTGGCCGTTAACGACGACATGCAGGGCTGGGCGGCGGAACTGGCCGGAAAGATTATTTGAGAAATCAGGAGTCAGGAGTCAGAAGCCAGGAGACAGGAGACAGAATAACTTCTTTCCCCCTCCTGACTCCTGGCTTCTGACTCCTGACTCCCCCCGTTTTACAAATCAACTTTAATAAGGAGATCCTATGGAATCCATGGGTGAGCTGAAGCGCAGCCATAGCTGTAATGATCTTGGCGCTGGTCATATTGATGAAGAGGTAACATTGATGGGCTGGGTGCTGCGGCGGCGGGATCACGGCGGGGTCATTTTCATTGACCTGCGCGACCGCTGGGGCATCACCCAGATTGTTTTCAACCCGGAATACAACAGCGAGGCCCATGCCAAGGCCCACGGCCTGCGCAGCGAATGGGTACTCGCGGTGCGCGGCAGGGTTTTCAAGCGACCGGAAGGCATGGCCAACGAAAATCTTCATACCGGCGCCGTTGAAATCATGGTCCATGAACTGCGCATCCTTAATGTCAGCAAAACCCCGCCCTTCCCCCTAGATGAGGAAAGCGAGGTGTCTGATTCCCTGCGCCTCCAGTACCGCTATCTCGATTTGCGGCGACCCGGCATGGCGGATAACCTCATCATGCGCCACAAGGCATGTCAGGCGCTGCGCTCCTTTCTCAACGATGAAAATTTTCTGGAAATCGAGACCCCGGTGCTCACCCGCTCCACTCCGGAGGGAGCCCGCGACTATCTGGTGCCGAGCCGGGTCAATCCCGGCAAATTCTATGCCCTGCCCCAGTCGCCCCAGCTCTTCAAGCAGCTGCTCATGGTGGCCGGCATGGACCGCTACTACCAGATCGTCAAATGTTTCCGGGACGAAGACCTGCGGGCCGACCGCCAGCCGGAATTCACCCAGGTGGATATGGAACTTTCCTTTATCACCGAGGAAGACATCTACCGCATTGCCGAAGGGGCAATGAAAAATCTCTTTGCCGCCACCCGGAACATTGCGCTCACCACTCCTTTTCCCCGCATGACCTATCAGGAGGCCATGGAACGCTTCGGCAACGACAAACCGGACACCCGTTTCGGCTTTGAGCTGATCAGCCTCACCGATGTGGTCAAGGACTGCGGCTTTCAGGTTTTCCGCACCGTGGTGGCCAAGGGCGGACTGGTGAAAAGCATCAACGCCAAGGGCTGTGCCGCCTTTTCCCGCAAGGACCTTGATGATCTGACCGCCCATGTCGGCAATTACGGGGCCAAGGGCCTGGCCTGGGTCAAGGTGAAAGAGGACGGGGAGTGGCAGTCGCCCATCGCCAAATTCTTCACCGAGGAAGAACGGGCCGACATGGCCGCCACCCTGGACGCCCAGCCCGGCGATCTGCTTTTTTTCGTGGCCGACACGCCCTCCATTGTCCACCAGGCCCTTTCCGAGCTGCGATTGGAACTTGCCCGCCGCCTTTCCCTGCTGGACAAGGATACCTTCAACTTTCTCTGGGTCACCGACTTTCCTCTGGTGGAATATGACCACCAGGAAAAACGCCATGTGGCGGTGCACCATCCCTTTACCGCCCCAAGAGAGGAAGATCTGCCCCTGCTCGACACCGATCCCGGCAAGATGCGCAGCCGGGCCTACGACCTTGTCTTAAACGGCACGGAAATAGGCGGCGGCAGTATCCGTATTCATCAGCAGGAAATGCAGAGCAGGATCTTTGCGTCGCTGGGCATCAGCGCCGAAGAAGCGGCGGACAAATTCGATTTTCTCTTGAAGGCCCTGGAGCTTGGCGCGCCGCCCCACGGCGGCATGGCCTTTGGCCTCGACCGCCTGATGATGCTGCTTGCCGGCCGCGATACCATCCGCGACGTCATCGCCTTTCCCAAAACCCAGAAGGCGACCTGCCCGCTTACCGACGCCCCGTCGGGTGTGGCGCGCAAACAATTAACCGAGCTGCATCTGCAGCCCGACTGGAAGTAGTGGTTTTATCGGGAGTTCCCCGGTTCGATTGATTGGTGAAAAGGTTGATGGATTGACTGGTTGCACGGCGCCGGTCACCCAGTCAACCTTTTGCCTTTTATCGTGCCTCTTTTGATTTTTTCACGCCCCGACCGGAAAAATCTGATAGAATATTGCAAATATTTTTTTCCCCGCAACAAGCTGATGGAGATCACGGACAATGACGAATGACATTATCGAATACGCCTTTACCTTTGATGATTTACTCCTGGTGCCGCAGGCCTCCGAGGTGCTGCCCAGTGAAGTCAATCTGACCACCAGTCTGACCCGTACCATCAGCCTGAACCTTCCCCTGGTCAGCGCCGCCATGGACACGGTAACCGAGCACCGGGCGGCCATTGCCATGGCCCGGGAAGGGGGCATCGGCATCGTCCACAAGAACATGTCCATCGAGGAGCAGGTGCTCCAGGTGAAAAAGGTGAAAAAATCGGAATCCGGCATGATTGTCGACCCCATCACCGTTGGCGAGGAACAGACGGTGGGTGAAGTCAAGGAGATCATGAACAATTATCGGATTTCCGGCGTGCCGGTGCTCAAAGGCAAAAAACTGGTGGGCATCGTCACCAACCGCGATCTGCGCTTCGTTTCTCATCTTGATCTGCGGGTCAAGGAGGTCATGACCAGTAAAAATCTGGTCACCGCCAAGGCGGGCATCACCCTGGAACAATCCAAGGCCCTGCTGCACGAGCATCGCATTGAAAAACTGCTGGTGGTCAACGACAGCGGCGACCTGCAGGGGCTTATTACCATCAAGGACCTGGAAAAGATCAGGAAATATCCCCTGGCCGCCAAGGACAGCCTGGGACGTCTGCGGGTCGGGGCCGCCATCGGCGTCGGCACGAGCCTTGCCGATGTGGAGAAACTGTGCAAGGCGGAAGTCGACATCCTGGTGCTTGATTCCGCTCACGGCCACTCGAAAAACATCATCAACGCCCTGCGCGCCATCAAGACCGCCTATCCGGACATGCAGGTCATTGCCGGCAACATCGCCACCGCCGAGGCGGCCGAGGATCTGATCAAGGCCGGGGCCGACTGCATCAAGGTGGGGGTGGGACCGGGCTCCATCTGCACCACCCGCATCGTCGCCGGTGTCGGCGTGCCGCAGCTGACCGCCATCCTCAACTGCAAAAAGGTGGCGAGAAAATATGATATCCCCCTCATCGGCGACGGCGGCATCAAGCACTCCGGCGACATCACCAAGGCCATCGGCATCGGGGCGGACGTCATCATGATCGGCGGTCTTTTTGCCGGCTGCGACGAAACGCCGGGGGAAACCTTCCTCTATCAGGGCCGCACCTATAAGGGATATCGCGGCATGGGGTCCCTGGGCGCCATGAAAAAGGGGAGCAGCGACCGCTATTTTCAGGACGATATCGAATCGCCCTCCAAACTGGTGCCCGAGGGCATCGAAGGGAAAGTCCCCTATCGCGGCCCGATCTGCGACACCATTTATCAGCTGATCGGCGGCCTGCGTTCCGGCATGGGCTATCTTGGCGCGAAAAACATCGAGGAGCTGCAGAAAAAGGCCAAATTCGTCCGCATCAGCCCGGCGGGCTTGAAGGAAAGCCATGTGCATGACGTTATCATCACCAAGGAGGCGCCGAACTACCGCATGGGCTGATCCTTGTCTCTTCAACCGTTCACTTAATGACAGCGATGACGAAAATGAATATCCACAGCGAAAAAATACTTATCCTTGATTTCGGTTCACAGACAACCCAGCTCATTGCCCGGCGCATCCGCGAGCAGAAGGTGTACTGCGAAATCCATCCCTACACCCTGGCCCTGGCGAAAATCAAGGAGATGCAACCCAAGGGCATAGTGCTGTCCGGTGGTCCGGCCAGTGTTTACGACGAGGACGCGCCCTTGAGCGACCCGGCCCTTTTTGAACTGGGTGTCCCGGTGCTCGGCATCTGCTATGGCGCCCAGCTCATGACCCAGCAGCTCGGCGGCAAGGTGGAGCGGGCGGTGAAACGGGAATTCGGCAAGTCGGAGCTGGAAGTCAAATACACCGGCGGACTCTTTGCCGGGCTGGAAACCGATTCCTCCCAGTACCAGGTATGGATGAGCCATGGCGACCGGATCGAGGTGCTGCCGCCAGGGTTCGTCGCCTCGGCGGTGAGCGAACACTCACCCCATGCCGCCATCCGCCACAACGACAAAAAACTGGTGGGGGTGCAGTTCCATCCGGAGGTGGCCCACACCCTGATCGGCACCGACGTGCTGCGCAACTTTATTTTCGGCCTGTGCGGCTGCGAACCAAACTGGACCATGCACAATTTTGTCGAAACCACGGTGCGGGACATCCGGGAAAAAGTGGGCTCGGCAAAGGTGATCTGCGCTCTGTCCGGCGGGGTCGATTCCTCGGTGACCGCAGCCCTGGTCCATCGCGCCGTGGGCCCCCAGCTCACCTGTATTTACGTCAACAACGGGCTGATGCGCACCGGCGAAACCGCAAGCCTCATGCGCTATTTCCGCGAAAAAACCCGCTTGACCGTCATTGATGTGGATGCGGAAGACTATTTTCTCGGCCGCCTTGAAGGCGTGGTTGATCCGGAGGAAAAAAGGAAGCGCATCGGCTACGGCTTTATTGAAATTTTCGAAAAAGAGGCGGCCAAGCTGGGGGATGTCAAATACCTGGCCCAGGGCACCCTCTACCCCGATGTCATAGAAAGCGTTTCCTTCCGCGGGGCGGCGGTGATCAAATCCCATCATAACGTCGGCGGCCTGCCGGATGTGATGAAACTCGCCCTGATCGAGCCCCTGCGCGAACTGTTCAAGGATGAGGTGCGGGAGCTCGGCCTGGAACTCGGCCTGCCGGAAGAGGCCATTTACCGCCAGCCCTTTCCCGGACCGGGACTTGGTATCCGCATCATGGGCGAAGTCACCAGGGATCGGCTGCATATCTTGCGTCAGGCGGATGTCATCGTCCTGGAAGAGATGAAAAAATCAGGTCAGTACCGCAAGGTCTGGCAGTCATTCGCGGTGCTGCTGCCCATCCAGACCGTGGGTGTCATGGGGGATGAACGCACCTATGAAAACGTCGTCGCCCTGCGGGCGGTGGACAGCGTCGATGCCATGACCGCGGACTGGTCGCGCCTGCCCTATGATCTTCTCGGCCGGATTTCCAACCGCATCATCAACGAGGTGCGCGGTGTCAACCGGGTGGTCTTTGACATTTCCTCCAAGCCGCCCAGCACCATTGAGTGGGAATGAGAGGATTACCGATTTGGGATTTGGGATTGCGGATTGTCGGTTGAGAAAATGCTGAAGACGGGCATCTACGTTGACGCGGAAAATATCCGCCTCTGCGGCGGCTACGGCATGCGTTATGACGTGCTGGTGGATCTCGCCAACAGCGGCGATTCCATCATGCTGCGGGCCAACTCCTATCTGGCCGAGGATCTGGAACGGACCAAAACCGACCAGGAATACCGGCAGAAACTCTATAATTACCATGATATTCTCCGCAAATGCGGCTTCAAGATCATTAAAAAATATGTGCAGCGCTATGTGGACGAGGACGGCACCATCACGACCAAGGCCAACGCCGACATGGATCTTGCCATTGACGCGATCCTCCAGTCCCGCAACCTGGACCGGATCCTGCTGGTCACCGGCGACGGAGATTTCCTCCGTTTGGTCAGCGCCCTGCAGAACAAAGGATGTCGGGTGGAGGTGATCGGTTTTCACAATGTCAGCACGGCACTGAAGGAAGAGGCCGACTTTTATTTGTCCGGGTTCCTGCTGCCCGGACTGCTGCCCATCCAGATCGACCGGGAAAGCGAGGATTGGCAAAGAGGCACCGTGGCCAACTACAAGGCGGATCGGGGTTTCGGCTTCATGCGGTATTACCGGCTCGTCCCCGACAAAGGGCTGGAATCCCATACCGTGTTCTTTCATTGCTCCAAGTCCCTGTATGAAAATGAGCCGCAGGTGTTCTCCAACCCGAACACCATCTTTGAGTTTCAAATCAGCCCGACAACAAAGGATTCAAACAAGCTTGAAGCCGTTCACATCCGCCGGCTCGATGAAGAAATAAGATAAAGAATCCAGGAGTCAGGAGAAGAATGGAAACGAAACCGCTATCCACCCCCTTGCCCGAACCAAGTCAGGCCGCCCGACTGCTGCAAAGCCTCTTTGCCGTCGCCGGCGTCATGAATGCAAAAAAATTGACGTTTCACAGCAAAATGGATCGGCTTCTCAAGGTTGTGCTCGATTTTCTCGGTGTCGAGCAGGGGTCCCTCATGGTGCTGGAAGGGAAAAAACTGGTGGTCCACGCCGCCACCAGAAAGGAAATCATCGGCTACAAACAGAACCTGACCGATGAATCCGTCGCCTGCTGGGTGGTCAAAACAGGAAAACCGCTTTTCATCACCGACATCTCCAAAGACGGCCGTTTTTCCCAAAGAAAGGGAATTTACAAAAAGGATTCCCTGCTGTCCGCGCCGGTGATCCACAAGGACCAGGTCATCGGCGTCATCAACGCCACCGACAAAACCGGCACCAGGGATCTGTTGAAAGAGGATATTTCCCATCTGCTTCACCTCAGCAGCTTCATCCTCTGGACCTTTATCCAGCAGGATCTGCACCGCAAAATCACCCAGCAGCGCAACACCCTGAGAAAACGCAATCAGGAGCTGCGCCGCCAGGAAGAACTCCGGGCCCATCTCTCCCGCATGCTGATTCATGACCTGAAGACACCGTTGTCCGAAGTGGTGGCCAATCTTGATATTCTTTCCTACTCCATTACCGGCGCGGAAAAGGAGTTTCTCGAATCAGCGCAGATGGGATGCGACCGGGCGGTCCGCATGGTCGCCAATCTGGTGACCACCGATAAAATCGCCGAGGGCAAACTGCAGCTTCTTTACGAGGAAACAGACTGCCTGGAACTGCTCAAGGAAGCCCTGTCAAGCATCAAGGGCCTGGCCCGCATCAAAGGCATCACCCTTGTCCAGGAACCTGAAGCCGATTCTCCCCTGCTGACGGTTGACCGTACCCTTATCCTGCGGGTGCTGCAGAATCTCCTCACCAACAGCCTCAGCTACAGCGCGCCGGACAGTTCAATCACCACCGGATACAAAATGTCAGGAAGCAAATCCATCGAATTTTATGTCCGGGACCAGGGTCCCGGAATCCCGCCGGAACAGCAGGAAACCATCTTTGACAAATACGCCAGGGTTTCCCGCAAGCAGGATGCCCTGGTGGGAACCGGACTGGGACTGCATTTCTGTAAACTGGCTGTCGAGCTGCACAACGGGAAAATCGGCGTGGAAAGCAAAGAAGGCCGGGGCAGCCGCTTTTTCTTTACACTTCCAATCGCCTAAGGTCCATGCATCATGTCCGCTGAAAACGCACAGCTGTCGCCCCACACCATGAGCATCCTGATTGTCGATGACCAGGATAATATGCGCCGTTCCATCAGGGCCATGCTGAAACTGATCAATTACGGCAAGGAATTTTTTGAGGCGCCGAACGGCAAGGAGGCCTGGAGATTCCTCACCACCTCCAATACCGGAATCGACTTTATCATCTCCGATTATGCCATGCCGTTTGTCAAGGGCACGGAGCTGCTGAGCCGTATCCGCGGCCACAAAAAACTGCGCGACATCCCCTTTCTGATGATCACCGCCGAAGCCAACAAGGAAGTGGTCGCCGAGGCGGCGGAACATGAGGTGGACGCCTATCTGACCAAGCCCTTTGTCACCGCCTCGCTTGAACACAAAATAAATGAGCTGCTGGCAAAATCAATGAATCCTGATCCCCTGACCCTGCATCTCCGCAACGCCCGGGATCTGGAGGAAAAGGAAGATATCGAAGGAGCGATAAACGAAGCCAAACTGGCATCCGCCGCCAACCCCCGTTCCTCGCGCCCTTTCCGGGAGCTCGGCAGGCTGATGCTGAAGGCGGGCGACATGGCAAAGGCATTGAAATGCTTTCAAAAGGCCATTGAAATAAACCGCCTTGACGTGACATCCTATCACTATCTGGGACAAATTTTCTACCGCCAGGGCGAGATCGACAAGGCCACCGGCTTTTTTGCCCAGGCCATGGAAATCAGCCCGCGCCACTCCGATCGGGCCATCAAATTTGCCAGACTGCTGACCAAGGCCGGGAAAACCGCGGAAGCCGAAAAAGTGCTGCGGCTTATCCTGAAAAACAGCCCGAATGACTTTGAAATCCAGGAAGATGTGGCCGCCATTGCCATGGAGCAGGAGATATACCCTTTGGCGATCAAGTGTTACCGCGCTATTCTCAAGGAAAATTCCGACCGTCTGCAGATCAACAAAAAACTTGGTATCGCCCTGCAGAAAAGCGGCATAAACAACGAAGCGGTTCTTCATCTGGAAAAGGCGGCAACCAAGTATGTCGAGGACCTTGACCTGCTGCTCGCGCTGGCCGAGGCCTTTCTTGCCATGGGCATGCTGGTGCGGGCCGATAAATGGGCAAGCATCGCCCACCGCCTTTACCCGGAAAGCCGCGAAGCCAAAAAAATTCTTGATCATTGCCTGTAAGCCGGTCCATGAAAAAAACAAATTCCATACTGCTGGCGCTCCGCATGCTCGGTTATCAGGGGGGGAAAATTCTGAGCAACAGATGGCTTCCCCTGGTGGATGGGGTGCGCCAGTCTCTCGCCAAATCCGGATTTGAGCAGCCGGAAAGCAGCGATGAGCTGTTGCTTTTTACGTTCCCCCATCCCTTTTCAGCCCTCACCGCCCTGCTGGAAAGCCTGCGCACCAGCAAGGAGGAACACGGCTGGAAGGAGAGTCACGGTTCCTTGCCGGTGCAGATCGTCTTTCATCTTATCGAAGAAGACGATGCTTTCCCCCAGATCAGCCAACCCTCTGCCGCTGAATGGGAAATGCTTCAGCTTGAAACCCTCTACGTCACCAGGACGCTGATGCGTCAATGGCCGGAACTCATGGCAGGCAGGGATCTCCCGGAACACTCCTTCGAGGATGAAGGCAGCGGTTTTTTTCATATGATTTTTGCCGCCGGTGCCACGATCCGGCAGGTGGAACTCTTTCCCTACCGGAGCCTGCCCGTGCGCGGTAAGGAAAAAGAGTGCTTCTACTGCGGCATGACCAGCCATCTGCCGGCCGGTTGCCCAAGCAAATTCTTGACCATGCAGACCAGGGGCCTGGACAAAATAGGCTATCTTCCCTTTGCTGAGTTAAGCGCCACCTATAAAAATGTGTTCCCCGATTATTCCGCCTGCATGAAAAAAATTGCCGCCGGATTAAAACCGGGCCAGATCAGAAAGGACAACGAACTGCTCGTTTTTATCGCGTATCTTGATCTTAACGCAATCTACCAGCTCCGTTTTTTGCAGCATATCGCTTTTTCGCCGTCTTCCAAATGGAATGGCCTGGATAAAGCCGACAAAATCACCATTGACAGCCGCAATCTCCACATGGGCCTCGACTGTCTGCGTGTCGGTCAATATGAAAAGGCGGAGGAGATTCTCCTCGCGGAAAGCAAACGCCGCGAAGGCAAGCCGTTCTTTGCCTTGGTGGGCCTGGCCTTCCGGGCACTGGAGCAAGGACGGGACAAGGATATGGCCCACTATCTCGAACGGGCCAAAACCATTGCCGCCCAGGAAAAAGAACGTTTCTACATCCAGCTGCTTCTTTCCCGTTTTTATGAATTGCAGCATGACTCCTGGAAGGCGAAGGAATCGATCGCCAACGCCGAAAAGATTCTTTTTGACGCCCCTGAATGTCAGTACCGCAAAATGCAGTACAATATCCGCTACGGCTTCGTTGAAGAAGATTTCAAGCGCCTCCGCTCTTTGATGATCGGCCAGAAGGAGATTTTCATGGCCGCCCTGATGGATCCGCTGCTCCTTTCCATCCAGGGTCTGATCAATGATCTCGCCATCCGGCAGGTCGAGCAGCAACAACAGGGGGCGGGGAAAAAACTGGAACTGGCCGAGGCCGAATTTGCCGAACTCGGCTACTGGCTCGACGACGATGACCCGATCATCCAGGAAAACAATCTCGCACTCGGCCGGCTGCGGGAAAAATTCGCCGGCCAAAGTTACTACGACCTGCTGGAAGTCATCGATAGAGGCGCCGGCATCATTTCCCGATGCCAGCGGATACGAAAAACAAAACTGGAAGAACAGGAAAAAAGAAAAGTCGACCTTGACGCCCAGCTGCAAAGGCATCTTCAGTTCTGGCAGGCATATCCCTACCAGAACTATTTCAACTCCTACCTGCAAACCCTGACCGAAATAAAAAAAACCCTGGCCGAGGCGCAGGTTCAGATTGCCCGGGAGAAAGGACAGGCCTTCAAGGCAGCTGCCAATCTGCTGGATCGGGCGGATATTTCCGTTACTTCGCTGCAGCAGATCCAGGAAAAAATGATGTGGACTCGAATCCTGCTGAACAGCTTGAAAATCTTTGTCAAAAATATTATGATCACCGAACTTGCCCTTTTTGTTGCAGGCTTCCTGATTTTTCTCATAGTGCCGATCCTTCTGCCCGGTGATCATACCAGCGGGTTAGGCAAAATTATCAGTGACCCTCTGCTGCGCAAGAAAAGCTTGCTTCTTTCCTCTTTTTTGCTTGCCCCCTTCGTGGCGATTGTCTGGACGGTCTGGAACATGAAGGATGAGCAATAAATTCTTTAAACATTTTTTGGGACAAAACAATGAGCCGTATTATCTGGGACGATTCATACAGTGTCGGGATCAAGGAAATCGATGAACAGCACAAACAGTGGATCGGCATCATCAACGAACTGCATGACAGTCTGATCGAGGGAAAGGAATTGACGGAAATCGGCCGAAAAAGCCTGCTGGCCATGGAAGAGTATGGGATTTTCCATTTTACCTTTGAAGAACGCTACATGGAAAAGATCGGCTATACGGATCTGCCCCATCACAAAAGGGAACATGAACATTTTCTTCAAGAGATTCGTCAAGTGATCCGTGACGAAGAGGCGGGACATCTTGTTTTGAATACCGAGATCATGGGCATGCTGATGAACTGGCTGACCCGGCATATCACGGGCAGCGACAAAAAATACAGCGCAACGGTGTAACCTGCCGTGCGAGCTTCACGGGCATTTTTTCCGGAGGCGCGTCGGAATTATTCCCCCACCACCCTGTTTCTCCCCTTTTGCTTGGCCTTATAAAGCCGGTTGTCCGCCAGGGTGACAAGACTGTTGGGGGTCATCTTCGCCACCTCGCCGGCCGCCGCCACGCCGACGGAAATGGTGATGGGGATCTTTTCCCCTTTAAATGAAAAGGCATGCGTCGCCACCGTTTTCCTGAGACGTTCGGCAAAATCCACCCCGCGCTTCGCATCCCCCTGACAGATGCCGTAGAACTCCTCGCCGCCATAACGCCCGACCTCATCCTCCTTGCGTTTCGTTGCCAGCATGACTTCGGCCATCTCCGCCAGAACGGCGTCCCCGGCCTGATGCCCATGAGTATCATTGACGGATTTAAAAAAATCAATATCCAGCATAAGAAAAGAAAAATCCTGGATATACCCCCGCTGCCACTCACCGGTCTTGACCTCAAGGATACGCTCCATGATCTTTCTCTTGGGCAACCCCGTCAGTTCATCAAAATATCCTATTTTCTCCAGAAGATCCTTTTGCTCCATCTCCTTGGTAACATCGGTAAGGCATCCCAGTGACAGGGAAATGCCATCCTCGTGATAGCGTTCAATCCTGCCCTGGTCTTTCAACCAGACCACCTTGCCGTTCGTCGGCAGAACCAGCTGATAGACCGCATCCACCTGACCTTTTTTCTGCACCTCCTGCCGCAGGTCAATCCGTCTGCCGGTCAGTTGCTGTCTGGTGAAAATTTCCTCCTGCACCGCGTCGTCGGAGGCGTAACGATACACCCGCTGATCAAGAATGGACTCGCGGAAAACCTTGGAAACATTGATGGAGTTGCAGCCCAGCAGATGCACAAATCCTGATCCGGCAAATTCATACCAGATGATCTTTTCGCCTTCATGCCAGGCGGCGAGATAGGGCATAAAGGGATAACCGCAACGATCAATGGCTTCCGAGGCGGCGATGATCTCCTGGACTCTTTCTTTCAGCATGACGCTGTAATCACCGAACAGAATGCGGCCGACATAGGCGGCGGGGGGTGACTGCTGGGGAGCGTGAGTCTTCATGATTTTCTTGTTTCGAGCCGTTTATACTTTTATTCGGAGTTTCCGGGCCAAGACAAAATTCCCCGTCACAAGAGAGGAGGCGCATTGCCGAAAACTCTCCAGGCAAGATAATAGTTTCTTCGATATGGTCTTTTTTATATAATGAACGGAATCATAAATAAAGAAATTTACCGTCATCGTGAACAAAAAAGGAAGTTGCAATGAAAACGCTTTTCCCCATCCCGGCACTTTTTTCCCTCTTCGCCCTGCCCGCCACGGCAAGCGGCGCCACAGACCGGGCCATAGACATCAATGAACTTGCCGCCACAGGCATGGGCTGGTTTTCCATCTTTCTTTTTGTCGGCGCCTATATCCTGGTCATTTTCGAAGAGCAGCTTCATCTGCGCAAAAGCAAACCAGTGCTTTTTGCCGCCGGTATCATCTGGATTCTGGTGGCCGTTACCTATGCACGCCTCGGCAATACCAGTCATGCGGAAGAGGCAATCCGGCATAATCTGCTCGAATACGCCGAGCTTTTTCTATTTCTGCTGGCCGCTATGACCTATATCAACTCCATGGATGAACGTCATATCTTTCAGACCCTGCGCAGCTGGCTGGTGAATCGGGGCTTTTCCCTGCGCAGCATTTTCTGGCTGACCGGCCTGCTCGCCTTTTTCATCTCCCCGGTGGCCGACAACCTGACCACCGCCCTGCTCATGGGCGCGGTGGCCATGGCCGTGGGCGGCACCAATCAGAAATTTGTCGTCCTTTCCTGTATCAACATCGTGGTGGCGGCCAACGCCGGCGGCGCATTCTCGCCATTCGGCGATATCACCACCCTGATGGTGTGGCAGAAGGGCAAGGTGCAATTCGCCGAATTTTTTGCCATCTTCCTGCCCTCGGTGGTGAACTGGCTGGTGCCGGCGCTGATAATGAATTTCTCCCTCGGCAAGGAGTCCCCCCAAACGGTGACCGTCAATTACACCATGAAACTCGGTGCCAAAAGAATCATCATGCTTTTTTTGCTGACCATCGCCACCGCGGTCTGCTTCCACAATTTTCTGCATCTTCCACCTGCGGCGGGAATGATGCTGGGTCTGGGCTACCTGGGCTTCTTTTCCTATTACCTGAAAAAAAAGGAGCAACGCCGTTACGATGTTGATGACAATCCCCTCGGCCACCAGGCGGATCGCACCAAACCCGTTGGTTTTGACCTGTTCGCGAAAGTGGCCCGGGCGGAATGGGACACCCTTATCTTTTTTTACGGGGTTATTCTCTGCGTGGGCGGCCTGTCCCAGTTCGGCTATATGGCCCTGCTCTCCGACTATCTCTACAATGATCTTGGGGCGACAACGGCCAATATCTCGGTGGGAGTGCTGTCCGCCATCCTTGACAATATTCCGGTGATGTTTGCCGTGCTCACCATGGATCCCACCATGTCCCACGGCCAGTGGCTGCTGGTCACCCTCACCGCGGGCGTCGGCGGCAGCCTCCTGTCAATCGGCTCGGCCGCGGGCGTTGCCCTGATGGGGGCGGCACGGGGAATTTACACCTTCAGCGCCCACCTGAAATGGACCCCCTTTATCGCCCTGGGCTATGCGGCCAGCATCTGGGTACATCTGCTCATCAACAGCAAGCTCATGTAATTTCCGCGGATTTTTTGGGCTTCTGCATTGAGGCCCACGAGGAAACAAAAACGCCTCATTTCCACGATGGGAAATGAGGCGTTTTTCGGCAGCGAACGTCCTGGCGGATTATCTTTTCACTGCCCGTTCAAGAATTTTGTAGGTACGCTCCACCATGTTGCGGGGTTCGATCATCAATCCGGCCTGGATCATGGCGTTATCAAAGATCTGCTCGACAATGCTGCGGGCAAAGGCCTCATCCGCCACCCGCAGGTCGGCAAGCCCTTTGATCAGGGGATGAGCGCCGTTGATCTCCAGATTCTTGCCGCCGATCTTGTGCTCCTGGTTGGTGGCCCGCATGACCCGCTCCATGCTGCTGGTGAAAAAACCGTCCGGATTCACGATCATCGCCGGGCTTTCCACCAGCCGTTTTGACACCGCCACCTCCTTGACCCGCTCACCCAGCACATCCTTCATCCATTTCGTCAGGGTTTGCAGGATCGGCTCATCAAGTGTCGCCGCCGTTTCGGCCTTTTCCTCTTTTTCCTCACCGCCGGTGGTCTCCGGCAGTTTCAGGTCGGCCCGGTCGGCGGAAACCAGCTTTTTGCCCTCGAACTCATTGAGATGGGTAAAAACAAAGTCGTCGATCGGCTCCATGGTATAGATGATTTCCACATCGCGTTGCTTGAAAACCTCGAAGTAGGGGCCGCTTTCGATGGCATGGCGGGTCGGTCCGTTGATGTAGTAAATTGCATCCTGCCCCTCCTTCATGCGCCCAACATAATCAGCCAGGGAAACAAGCTCGGCGTCGGCGGATTTGGAGGATTCAAACCGCAGCAGTTTGGCCAGGTCGTCCCGATGGGTATAATCGGTGGTTGCCCCTTCTTTCAAAAAAACACCGAAGGTGTTCCAGAATTTTTCATATTCCTCCGGCTCATTCTTGGCCTGGTCCTTGAGAAACTTCAGAAACCGGGTGGTGATGACCTTTTTCAGCTTGGCCACCAGGGCATTGTCCTGCAGGGCCTGGCGGGAAATGTTCAGGGGCAGGTCTTCACTGTCCACCACCCCTTTCAGGAAACGAAGCCACTCCGGCAGAATATTCTTGCTGTGCTGCTCAATGAGCACCTTCTGACAGTAGAGGCTGACCCCCGGCTCCATGCGACCGAAGCCCATCAGCTCGATATTGTCGCCCGGCACAAAAAGCAGCGACTTGATGGCCAGCGGCGCGTCGGCGCTGAAGTGGAAAGAGGAAAGCGGCTCATCAAAGGCATTGGCGATGAACTTATAAAACTCCGTGTATTCTTCCGCCTTGATGTCGTCCTTGCTTTTGGTCCACAGCGCCTGTACCGTGTTGACCTTTTCGCCTCCCACCTTGATGGGAAAGGAAACAAAATTGGAATACTGCTTGATGATGTGCTTGATTTTCGCCTCATCGGCGTAATCAAAGGCCTCATCCTGCAGCTCGACGATGATTTTCGTGCCGCGGTGCAGCCCCGGCGCCGGCGACAGGGTATAGCTGCCGGTGCCGTCCGACGCCCACTCGTATCCTTCCGCATCGACCCGATAGGAACGGGACTGAACCCGCACCCTTTTGGCAACCATGAAGGCCGAGTAAAAGCCGACGCCGAACTGACCGATCAGATTGACCTCTTTCTGCTTGGCCTGGTCAAGCTCGGTGAGAAACGTCTTGGAGCCCGAATGGGCGATGGTGCCCAGATTACGCTCAAGCTCCTCATGGGTCATGCCGATACCCGAATCGGTGATGGTCAGGGTGTGCTCTTTGTCGTTGACGCTGATCGTGATCTCAAGGCTTGCGTCAGGATCGAAAACCTCCTCTTCCAGCAGTTGCTGGTGACGGAATTTCTCCAAGGCATCCGCCGAGTTGGAGATAAGCTCCCGCAGGAAAATGTCCTTTTCGGTATACAGCGAGTGGATGACGATATCGAGCAGCTTTTTTACTTCAGCTTGAAATTCCTTCGTCTCTGTCTTGCCGGTCATAGAGATACTCCATTTTTCGAATTATTATTGCTGCGCAAATCGGTACGCATTCCAGTTGATCCTGTGAGCCGGGTGATGAAAGATTGCCCCGAGCCCGATGAAAATTGGTAACTGTTCAGGTGTTTGGCTATAGACTGAAGACGAGAGGGCTGCCTGTACTGCCTTATCGCATATTTTGTGACGGCTTTCCTTCAGCCTTCAACCTTCAGCCTTCAGCCTATCTCCCCGGATAGTTACGAAAATTGTTTTGAAAATAAGCACAATTCAGCCGCTGTCAACCCTGGACGCTCTGGCGGGGTTGTCATTTTTTTAAGTTGCATCACAGGTTGCCTGCTGGTATTATTTTCTATTTTTGGTCAGTCTGTCTTTCTAGATGCTGACTTTCTTACCAGAATACCAATCCGCCGGCTTTGCCGGTCCGACATGAAAGTTCCGCTGCTTTTTCTTTTCCGTTGCGGCTCTTTTTTTGTTTCTCGGGACGCTTTCCGATCCCGCGGCTATAAGGAGAACATACATGAGCATACGTGAAGACGCCCTGCAGAAAAAAATGACCCCCATTTTTGAGCAATGCGCCAAAAATGAAGGGATCTCCCCGGAGACCCTGATGCAAGGAGTGGCGCAGGGAGTCATTGCCATTCCGAAAAACAAACACCATGATTTCGAACGAATCATGGCAGTGGGCAAGGGCCTTTCCACCAAGGTCAACGCCAATATCGGCGCATCCCGCGACATGCCCGGCCTTGACCAGGAACTGGAAAAACTCTGCGTTTCCCTGAAAGCCGGGGCTGACACGGTCATGGATCTCAGCCTGGGGGAAAACCTCAATGAAGTGCGACGCGGCATCCTGGCGCGCTGTCCGGTGCCCCTGGGCACGGTTCCCGTCTACCAGACCGTTGCCGACGTGGTGGAGCGCCGGAAAAAGGAAATAGGCGAGGTCACCGTTGACCAGCTGCTTGACACTATCAGGCAGCAGGCGGAAGACGGCGTTGATTTCATGACCATCCACTGCGGCCTCACCCGGGACTCCCTGGTCAGGGTGAAAAATCATGAGCGCCTGATGGGAGTTGTCAGCCGGGGCGGCTCATTCACCATTGAATGGATGAGCTACAACAACAAGGAAAATCCCTTTTATGAGCATTTTGATAAAATTCTCGCCATTCTGAAAGAGCATGAAGTGACCATCAGCCTGGGCGACGGCTTGCGCCCCGGTTGCCTGGCCGACGCCACCGACCGGGGGCAGATCCAGGAACTCATCCATCTCGGCGAATTGACCCTGCGGGCCTGGGATGCCGGGGTGCAGGTCATTATCGAGGGACCAGGACACATGCCCATGGACCAGATCCAGGCCAACATGCTGCTGCAGAAACGTCTCTGCCACGGTGCTCCCTTTTACGTCCTCGGCCCCCTGGTCACCGATATCGCCCCGGGATACGACCATATCACCGGCGCCATCGGCGGTGCCATTGCCGCCGCGGCCGGTGCCGATTATCTTTGTTATGTGACGCCGGCCGAGCACCTCAAACTGCCCTCCGCCGACGACGTGCGGGAAGGGGTTATCGCCTCCCGCATCGCCGCTCATGCCGCCGATATCGCCAAGGGGATTCCCGGCGCGCTGGACAAGGATATTGCCATGGCCAAATGCCGCAACCGCCTCGACTGGAAAGGCCAGATTGAATTGTCCCTTGATCCGGAGAAGGCGTTGCGCTATCGTGAGGAAGGAAACTCTTACAAGGGAGATGCCTGCAGCATGTGCGGTTCCTACTGCGCCATCAAGGTATACAAAAAGGCCATATCTCCCGCCCGCTGCTCAAACGGATCAAAATAATTTCCTTGCGGAGGTCGTGTCATGGCTGATTTTCTATCGCCGGTGATGGATTTTATTAACTCTACCGAGCTGCTGGATCAAATACGTCAGGTTGATGTCAAGGGTTTGTTCACCAACCCCTGGTTCCTTGTTCCCTTTCTTGCCCAGATCGGCTGGTGGCTTTACAAGCAAGCGGTCAACAGCCTGGTCTGCACCGGCCTGGTCATCTGCGTCTGGTGGTTTTCCGGCAGCGAATATGCCCGCGGCATGGTGGTTGACGGCAATCTCCAGCTCGCCAAGGTTCTGCCGGTGGCAGGCATCGGGATCGGCGTGATTATGGTGTTGGTTTATCTCTTTTTTATCCGCTCCGATTGAACGTGTCCGCCCTTCTTGATATTTACTCCACCCTTTTTGATCATTTCGGTCCCCAGGGCTGGTGGCCAGCCCAAACCCCCTTTGAGGTGATGGTTGGGGCGGTGCTCACCCAGAATACCAACTGGAGCAACGTCAGCCGGGCCATCGACAACCTCAGGGCAGACGATCTTCTGTCGCCGGAGCGCCTGGCCGATCTTCCCCCGGAAACCCTGGCGGAAAAGATCCGTCCGTCCGGCTACTACAACCTCAAGGCCAGGCGGCTGAAAAACCTGCTTACCATGATCCGCCGTGAGGAACCGGCCGGCGATCTGGATCGTTTTTTTTCGCAGGACACCGGCCTGCTGCGGGAAAAACTGCTGTCGGTCAAGGGAATCGGCCAGGAAACAGCGGATTCCATCCTGCTGTATGCGGCGGGAAAGCCCCTCTTTGTCATTGACGCTTACACCTACCGTATCCTCACCCGCCATGGCCTGATCAGCGAAGAAACCGATTACGAAGCAATGCAAAGTCTGTTCATGGACAGCCTGCCCTTGGATGCCGATCTTTTTAACGAATACCACGCGCTTCTTGTCCGGCTCGGCAAGGAATTCTGCAAAAAAAGCAATCCGCGCTGCTCTGCCTGCCCACTTCGCCGCTTCCAGCCGTTGCTGATCGATACTCCTTAAAAATCTTGCCGAACCGCATCAACACCCCTTGCAGCCGGGAAACAGCGGATCAAAACAAATCATTTTCCAGAATCAGCGAGGAAAGGGCGATCATGCCGATTAGTTCCCCTTTGTCTTCAACCGGAGCCCGGCGAATCCCGGAATTAAATATCAACCGCGCCACATAGCGAATATCCATATCAGCCGGCACGGTGATAACCGGTTTTGTCATGATTTCATAGACATTGACCTCGTGCGAAGCACGGCCGGGAACAATCACCCCCCTGACAAGATCCTGCACAACAACAATTCCCCAGGCATCATCCGAATGTCTTTTTTTCACGATCAGCGCACTGAATTTACCGGCCCGCATCATGGCGGCTGCCTCCTTGGCGGTGGCCATGCCGTCAATATACCCCACCTCTTTGCGCATCACATCCCGCGCCCGAACAATTGCTCCTGAAAACATCTCTCCTCTCCCTTTGTCGTGTTCTTCATCCGGCTTGCCGCCGTGTTGTCCGACTCGCTTCTTCACTAATCCCTTCGCTGTTCTCCCCGGCTTTCAACCGATTTTCCGGCAGCCGGAACACCCGACGACGACACGTTAGAAATATTGATCCCGCACCTCTTTTTTGAACCGTTCCATCTGACTTTCCAGGCCGATAACGTGCTCCACCGGCAAAACAAAGGCGATGCCTGTTCCCGGTTCCCGAAACCGGCCCGCTTCGCCGATGGCCGCGAGAATATTCAGAACGATATGCTCTTCCACCAGAAACATGATGATGTCGGTCTGGGCCTCCAGGGTAAGGCCGAAAAATGTTTTTGCTTCGTGAATGCCGGTGCCCCGGGCCGGAATAACCGTGGCGCCGGTGGCGCCCGCCTTTTTGCCGGCGTCAACGATAGTGTCTGATATCTCCTGTTTGACGCTGGCCAGAATAACCTTAAAACGCATGAGAACCTCCTTAAGATAACGACTTTTTGCGTCGCCCGGCCAGCCACTGCCCGTACTGGGCATAGCCCAATACCGTTATAATGGGAAACAGACTGGCAAAGGCGATGAGACCAAAACCGTCCAGGGCCGGATTACGGCCGGGAACGGAGGAGGACAGACCCAGCCCGAGAGCGGCAACCAACGGCACCGTTACCGTCGACGTGGTCACCCCGCCGGAATCATAGGCCAGGGGAATGATGCTTTTCGGGGCAAAGAAGGTCTGCACGATGACAATCACATAGCCCACCAGAATATAGACATAAAGCGGCGTGCCGGTGACGATGCGAAAGGCGCCGAGACTGATGCCGACGGCCACGCCCACGGCCACGGTGATGCGCAAGCCCCATTGGCTGATGGTGCCGGCGGAGACCTCGTTGGCCTTGAAGGCCACGGCGATGAGCGACGGTTCGGCGACAGTGGTGGCAAAGCCGATCATGGCGGCAAAAAGATACACCCAGCCATAAGCCTTCCAGTCCGCCTGGAGAACCGGTTTATCGGCACCATAAAGAAAGGTGGGATCAGATAACTGCACGGCCATGATCTTGCCGAGGGGAAACAGGGCCTTTTCCAGCCCGGCAAGAAACAGGGCAAGGCCGACCACGACATACACCCCGCCGACAACCAGGCGGCGCAGATGGGGAATGGGCTGGCGCAGCACCAGCAGCTGAAAGCCGATAATCAGCAGAATTATGGGCAGAACATCCCGGAAAGTGGCAAGCAGTATCCGGACAAAATCCATGAAATAAACCATGCACATTTCCTGTCAGCGAAAAATAAGCAGCCCATACCCCATGACAAATATCATGGGCAGCAGGGAGGCAAAGGCGATAAGCCCGAAACCGTCCAGCAGCGGGCTTCTTCCCCTGATGGTGGAGGCAAGCCCCACCCCCAGGGCCGCCACCAGCGGCACAGTGACGGTGGAGGTGGTGACCCCCCCGGCATCATAGGCGATACCCACGATCGCCTCCGGGGCAACGATGGTCATCAGCATGACCACCACATAGCCGCCGATGATGAGATAGTGCACCGGCCAGCCTTTGAGGATGCGCAACACGCCGATCAGAATGGCCAGGCCCACGGAAAAAGCAACGGAAAGCCGCAACCCCAGGGCATAGCTCCGCAAAGGCCCTTCACCCGGGGCGATCAAGCCGGCATTACTTGCAATTTCAGCAGCTTCCCGGGAAACGGCGATCAACGCCGGCTCCGCAACCGTGGTGGCAAAGCCCAAGGCAAAGGCAAAAAACAGCAGCCAGAAAAGGCTCCCCTTGCGGGCCAGGGCATGAGCCATGGCCTCGCCAAGGGGAAAGAGCCCCATCTCCAGGCCCTGGATAAAGAGACTGAGGCCGGCCGCCACCAGCAAGGTTCCCCACAGCACCTCGGCCAGTTGCGGCAAAGGCTGGCGGATCACCGCCAGTTGAAAAAATGCGATTACCGCAATGATGGGCAACAGATCGGCAAAGGCATCCCGTAATTTTTTCAGGATAACCGTCGCAATTTTTCCAGCCGGCATCACCCGCATTTCATCCTATCCCCCCATAAACACCCATGCGGCATCACCTGACCCCATTGCACATTGCGGCTTTTTACTTCCCACGGCAAAAAAACTATAGCTGTTCTTTGCCGAAAAACACAATGATTATCAGCTGTTCGGCAAAAAAACTGTGCGGGAGCCCCCAGTGAACATGCTTGACCAGCCCGGCAAACCATTGTTAAATAGCCATTTTGCCGGATCCATTCAGGAAACGAGGGAGGACCATGTGCCGCGTTTCGGGTTATGTTGTCTCTTTGCGCAAGAACCGATAAAATTTCGTAGCTTTACCATGAAATCCCTGGTGCAGCTGGGAACGACTGAACGCTTGTCGAAAATTTCCGATGTCTGCCTGCATAACAGCCGCAGCCTGCTGCAGGCCCTTCATTTCTGCCGGGCCAACGGCATCGGCGCCTTCCGGGTGATGAGCCCTTTTCTGCCCAGGTACACCCATCCGGATGCGGGGTATACCATTGATACCTTGCCGGATGGCGAGGAAATTTCCCGCAACCTGGCCCTGGTCCGAAAATTCCGCGACACCCATGATATCCGGCTGAGTTTTCACCCGGATCAGTTTATTGTCCTTTCCTCTCCCCGGCGAGATGTCGTCGACAATGCCGTCCGAGAGCTTGACTACCAGGCCATGCTTGCGGAACTGATCGGCGCCGACGTGATCAACGTCCATGGCGGCGGCCATTATGGGGATCCCACCCTGGCCCTGAGCCGTTTCGCTGATAATTTCCGACGCCTGCCGGAGCGGGTGCAAAGCCGTCTTGCCCTGGAAAATGACGACAAAATTTACAGCGTCGTCGATCTGCTGCCTCTCTGCCGGCAACTCGGCATCCCCCTGATCTACGATGTTCACCATCACCGTTGCAACAACGACGGGCTCAGCGAAGAAGAGGCGACCAGGCGGACAATCCAGACCTGGGAACACGTCGGCAGGGAGCCCTATTTTCATCTCTCCTCGCCCAGAAACGGCTGGCGGCACGCCAATCCCCTGCCCCATGCCGATTATATCGATCTCGCTGATTTCCCCCCCTGCTGGCACGGCTTGACCGGCACAATCGATGTGGAGGCCAAGGCCAAGGAACTGGCCGTCATTGCCCTGCAACAAGCGCTGGCCGGGTGAGGCCCCGGCCCGGTCGTCACGAGCTGCCGGCGCCGCACAAAAGCTGCTCTGTCATGTCCCGTTCGTCCTGTCCAGCACCTCACGCACCTTGGTGCCCAAGGCCTGGATTGAAAACGGTTTCTGGATGAAATGCGCCCCTTCGTCCGCCACGCCGTGATGCAGGATGACGTCTCCCGTATAGCCGGACATGAACAGGCATCTGACTCCCGGCCGGAGAGCCATAAGATTCTGCGCCAGTTCCCGGCCGTTCATCTCGGGCATGACCACGTCGGTCATGAGCAGGTGGATTTCCCCCTGGTGTTCCCCGGCGATACGGAGAGCTTCACCCGGGGTTGCCGCAACCAGCACCTGATAGCCGAGGCTTTCAAGCACCTTTTGCACCATCTCGAGAATTTCCGCCTCATCCTCGGCCAGCAGGATGGTTTCATGCCCCTTCGCCACCGGCAGTGGAACGATTTCTTCCCGTATCTCTCCCGCCCCGGCGTGACGGGGCAGATAAATCTTGAAGGTTGAACCCTGCCCGGGCCGGCTCACGACGGAGATGAAGCCGTTATTCTGTTTGACGATGCCATAGACCGTGGCCAGTCCAAGGCCCGTGCCCTTACCCAGCTCCTTGGTGGTAAAAAACGGTTCAAAAATTTTGTCGATGGTTTGCCGGTCCATGCCGCAACCGTTGTCACTCACCGCCAGCAGCACATACTGGCCGGGTTGCGCGTCCGGATGGTCGGAGCACGACGCCTCGTCAATGATCGCATTGTTCGTTTCGATGGTTATTTTCCCGACGCCGCCAATGGCATCACGGGCATTGACGCAGAGGTTTGCCAGAATCTGGTCGATCTGGGAGGGATCAATCCGCACCGGCCAGAGCGCCTTGCCCGGCAGCCAGGCGAGATTGACATCCTCGCCGATGAGGCGGCGCAGGATTTTGAGCATCCCCTCCATGGTCGCGTTCAGGTCAAGAATCCGAGGGGCCACGGTCTGCTTGCGGGCAAAGGCCAGCAATTGCCGAGTCAGGCCGGCGGAACGACCGGCGGCCTTGAGGATCATCCGTAGATTGGCGTGCAGCGGGTGCGCCGGATCGATCTGCAACAGGGACAGTTCCGCATGTCCCATGATCACCCCCACCATGTTATTGAAATCGTGGGCTACCCCGCCGGCCAGACGGCCCACCGCCTCCATTTTCTGGGCCTGGCGAAACTGTTCTTCCAGCTTTCGTTTTTCCGTCACGTCGTTGAAGGTTTCAATGACCGACACCACTTGCCCGGCCTCGTCAAAGACCGGGAAGGATTTCAAGTCGACAAACTGCTTTGTTCCGTCAGCATTGGCATGCTCATGCGTGGCAAAATGCGGCGTACCGGCGGCAAAGGCCCTCTTCACCGGGCACTCCTCCCCCGTCTCAAAACAGGGCTGATCGACCCAGGGGACAACCGTATGGCACTGCCGACCGATCACCTCGTCCTCGGATGCCCGCACCATCGCGCAGAATGCCTTATTGGCGGAAAGAATCCGGTAATCCCGACTGACCACGATAAACCCCTCATCCACCGTGTCGAGCACAATGCGGGTGAACTCTTCACTTTGCCGAAGCAAGGCCTCCGCCTGCTTTCGTTCGGTGATGTCCTGCGCTGTGCCGACGGAACGCAGGGGTTTGCCTTCTCCGTCGCAATAGGTTTCACATCGCTCATGGACATATTTCACCCGGCCGTCGGCAAGCAGCAGGCGATGTTCGATGGAATAGGGGGTGCGGTGCGCCACCGATGTTCTGTAGGCCTGGTTCACCGCATCACGATCATCGGGGTGGACGACTTGCAGGAAGGCCTCGTAGGAGGCGGCAAAGCGGTTCCGGTCGATCTCGAAGATACGGAACAGCTCATCCGACCAGACAAGGCGGTTTGCGGGCAAATCGAGTTCCCAGCTGCCGATATGGGCGATACGCTGGGCCTCGGCCAGTTTGTTCTCGCTGTCTTGCAGATTGCGGTAAGCGAGCAGGCTGGTCAGGCTGTCGGTCAGTCTGTTGCCGATCTCATGGAAGAGCTGCCTCTCTCCCGCGGTCCAGATGCGCGGGCGGGAGCACTGGTGAAGCCCGAACATCCAAGGCGCACCGAATTTCGGTTGCACTGCCAGGTGGATGGCGGCTTGGATGCCGAAACGTTCGGTGCCGCGGCCCGGCATCGGATACTCCGCCCCCGCACCGAAACAGATCGGCCCGGGGGCGGCCAGGGCCATCCGCAACGCATCCGCCATGTCCGGTTCCATGGGGATATCGGCGGCAAGGCCCAGGGCGCCCGGGTACCTGGGCCGGGTCTGTTCCATGACGACGCGCAGGGAAGGCGCTTCCGGGTCACACGGATGCAGCAGCCAGGCCCGGTCACAGTCAAAGAGATCCAGCGCCGTATCGAGCACGTCGCCCAGCATCCGTTCAAGATCGTTTGTCCCCTGCAGAATGCGGGTGATCCGGTCCATGCTTTCAAAAAAACGAAGATGGTCCAGCCGTTCCTGCTCCGCCTGTTTGCGCGCGCTGATTTCCCGCACCAGGGCCAGGTTGTAGGCCCGGCCGTCATATTCAAAATAATTGGCATTGACCTCAACGGGAAAAATCCGCCCATCCCGCGCCTGATGGCGGCCTTCAAAGGTAAACGAGCCCCGGGTTTTCAGCTCCTGCCAGTGGTTCTGCCAGCGCGCCGCCGGAAAATCCGGGTCAACCTCGGAAACGCCCAGGCGAAGCAGCTCGTCACGGCGATATTCCAGGATACGACACGACTCTTCATTGACATAGTGGAAGCGTGCCTGTGCATCGATGAGAAAGGCCGCCTCATGCACGCTGTCCAGGGCAAAGCCCAGGAGGGCAATCCGCTGTTCCGCCTCTTTCCGGGCGATACGGGCGCGCAGCACGCCGATGCCGAAGGCCAGATCGCCGGCCAGTTCTTCCAGCAACCGTATCTCTTGCGACCGGAAGGCGCCGGACGTCGCGGCATATATATTCAAAACCCCGAAAACCTTTTCCTCCTCATTTCTAAGCGGCACGGCGATACTGGAGTGATAACCGCGCCGTAAGGCACTCGCCCGCCACACAGCCATGCGGGGGTCGGTTGCCATCTCCTGCACATGGATGATTGTCCCCTCGCGTATTGCTGTTCCGCTGGGGCCGCGCCCCTGCTCCGTGTCGGCCCAGGAGAAGATCGTCTCGTCGAGATAGCCTGCTTCAGCGCCGGCCCGGGCAACGGGGCGGATGGTTTTCGCTTCATCGTCCTCGGCATAGCCGACCCAGGCCATGGTGTAGCCGGCTTCCTCGCAGATAATACGGCAGATATCGTTAAGCAGCTGCTGTTCATCCTCGGCCCGCATGAGGATCTGGTTGCAGTTGCTGATGGCCTGCAGTTCGCGGTTCAGATTGCGCAGCTCCTCCTCGGCCCGCCGGCGGGCGGTGATGTCCCGCGCCACCGCATAAATGCGCCGGCCCGACGGAAATGCCCGCCATTCCATCCAGCGGTACGCACCGTTCCTGTGGCGGTAGCGGTTGATGAAGTTCAATACCTCCTTTTGCCCGGCAAGCTCGGCAAGCGCCTGTAGGGTCGGCTCCAGGTCATCGGCATGGACAAAATCAAGCAAAAGCCGCCCTTCGAGTTCGGCCACGGGAATACCGAGAGTTTCCTCCCACGCGGGGTTCAAACGGAGAAAACGGCCGTCAATGTCGGCAATGCACAAGAGATCCAGGGCATCGGTGAAGTAATGATCGAGTTCCTCCGTTTTTTCCCGTAATGCGGCTTCCTTTTCCGCGATCACATCCAGCATGTGATTGAATTCACGCGCCATGACCGCCGCCTCGTCGCTGCCGGCAAGGGTGGTGCGGGCCAGGCGGTTTCCCCCGCGCACCGCGGCGATTGTCTCCTGCACGGCATAAAGCCTGCGGGTGAGGCGCAGCCCCATGAACCAGGCAATGAGCGATCCGATACAAATTGCCGTCAGGGCATAAAAAATTCCGCTGCGGACGATTGCCGCAAGTTTGCGGCCCGCCGCCTTCTGACCGATGCCGACCCGAACCCAACCGACATGGCGGTCCGCCACCAGGGCAGGAGTGGCGACATCAACCAGGGCCGGGACCCCGGCAATCACCGTCTGGCGGATTTCCCGGGGCAGATCCTGCAGATAAAGTCCCTGTCGGGACCTGTCATTGCAGGCCAGCACACGACCTTCTTCATCCGCCAGAATAACGAAGAGAATTTCCGGATACCGGAGCTGGGCCTCGACAATCTCCTGCAGACCGGCGATGTCGGCGGAGGCAAGCCAGCCGGCGGCGGAAACGGCCAGGGTATGGGACAAGACGGTGGCCTCCTTGATCTGCTGCTCCAGGAGCATGCTGCGCTGACGCGCCGTGAGGTCGACGATGAAAAGGGCCATCATGACGGCATGCACTGCCGCCACCCCGACAATGAGCCGTCCGCGGAGCGTGTTGAACAGAAAGGCAAACAATCTCCGCATCATCGTTTCTCCACCGGCCGGACTTCTCTTTCAAAAAGGGAAACGAAACGGGCCACCACGTCGTAATCCCGGTCCGCGGCGGCCAGAAATCGAGTCGTTTCCATGCCGGCCAGGATCGCCTTTCCCTCTTCGGTTTCGTCAAGTTCAAGAAGAAGGACGCGGAGGTCTTCCCCAACCTGGAACGGGATGTCGTTGCGCACCATGACCGAATTGTTGACCAGTGATTCCGTTTCCCAGACAGGCTGCAATTCCGCGGCCTCGTGCGGATGTTCCTTTTGGAATGCCCGCCAGGGCGGCGGCCAGGTCGCGCCGGCGGCGCTCAGCCCGAGATAGACATTCATGATGGACGACTCCTGGGAGCCGACGTACCGATTGTCAATGTCGACCGTGACGTGAAGGCCATGGCGGTGGAGAAAGTACTGGGGCATGATGCAGGCAGCCAGGGCGGTGGGCGAGGGATAGCTCACCGCCTTGCCCTTCAGATCGGCTGGTCTGGTCAGACCGCTGTCCCGGCGGACCACGAAGATTCCCTTGAAATCATGGGGCTCTCCGGCCATGGCGATGACGCGGTAGCCGGCTTTCATGGCCTGCAGGGTCTGCCAGGGATTGGGAAGGAGAAATTCGGGTTTGCGGGTTCGGTATTTTTCTTCGAATTCGGCGTAATCCCGCGAGGTTTCAAGATCAAGGCGCATGCCATGCAGACGACCGTTCAGATGGTCCATCAGCGGCTGATACGCCTGGATGAGTTTGGCCGGATTATGGAGGGGATGCACCGTGAAATGATAAACCGGCAGTTTCGTGGATTGCGGCTTTGTACCGAATTGCGGCCCCCGGGGTTCCGCTTCCTGACGGCAGGCGATGGAGGTCCCGAAAAAAAACGCCAGCAAAAAAAACAGCAGCAGTTTCCGGAACATACTCATTCTCCATGGAGGCTGGGCAAGAGGTCGGGACGTCACCTTGTCGACGTTTTCCGCCGCCGCTCCGCACCCTGCTTTGACGCGCGCCGGGAGCGAAGCGTCCTTTATATTTCCCGCATGGTCCACCCTACCGCATTGTTTTACTTTTCGTCAATGGCGGAAAGAAAGTTCAACCCTCACAAATCGAGCATGGTGGTATCGCGGTTGAGGACCCGGCAGCCGTCATCCTCCACCACCCCCATGTTTTCCAGACGGATGCCGCCCCAGCCGGGCAGATAGACCCCCGGTTCAATGGTGATGATCATGCCGGTGTGCAGTTTTCTGCCGTTTCGCCGGTTCAGCGACGGCGCCTCGTGCACGGCAAGACCGACTCCGTGGCCCAGTCCGTGGCCGAAATTCTCCCCCAGGCCTGCCCGGCGGATGACATCCCGCGCCGCCCGATCCGCCTCCTTGCCGGTTATCCCGGCCCGTATGGCACTGGTCGCGGCAAGCTGGGCCTGCCGCACGATGCGAAACAGCGCCACCGTCTTTTCGTCCGGGGTTCCCAGCACCACGGTGCGAGTCATATCGGAACAGTAGCCATCCAGGATCAGTCCCATGTCAATGACGATCGGCTCTCCTTGCCGCAGGGGGCGGGGACCGGGCACGGCATGGGGCAGGGCGCCGTTGGGACCGCCGGCCACTATCGTCTCGAAACTCGGTCGTTCCGCCCCGTTGGCGCGCATGGCGTTTTCCAACCGCATGGCGACCTCCCGCTCCGTTTGTCCTGCGCGCAGCGTGGCAAAAACTTCCTGGAAAACCGCTTCATTCAGCTGCACCGATTTTTCTATTTTATCGATTTCTTCCCTTGTTTTGCGCACCCGCATTTTTTCCACCAGGCCGACGACGGGCAGTGCCTCGATCCCCATCCTGCCTGTCATATCAAGCAATTTGCTTGCGCTGGAATAGAGCACGGCATGGCTCTCAAAACCAAGCCGCTTGATGCCGAGATCCGGCAGCATTTTTTTGAGCAGGCCAAGCAATCCTTTTGAATAGAGAACAACCTCAAATCCAATTGCCTCTCCCCGGGCATGCAGTTCAAAACGCGAATCCGTAAACAGAAACGGCGTGCCCCGTCGCGGCACCAGGAGCACGCCGCTTGACTCGGCAATGGAGCTGTCGGTTGTACTGTAGCCGCTGAGATATCGCCTGTTCTCCGGCTGGCTGACCAGCAGTGCATCGATTTTTCGTCTCGTGAGCAAATTCCGCAATCTGCTTAATTTTTCCATATGGTTTCCACCTTGTTTGCTGAGAAACATCATTCTGATCGTCGTCACGTTCCGCCCAGACATTCATTCCTCATTAGCAATTTTTTCAGAAAATAACCACTGGACATTTGTCATGTGGTATGAACATACTTTTTTTATGGTGTTTTCCAATTTTTTGCGCGTGGGGGAAAAAGCATGATTTTCAGGGTTTTTGCCAAAAATGAGCTGGAAAATCTGTACGATATCCTTGCCGTCAACCATGTGGTGGGACCACGGGAAAAGGGTACCGACAAAAACGGCAACACCCTCTTTGATTTTGATTTCATCTATGATTTCAAGGAATTACGCCTCGATTTTCCCGCCACCATCCATTCACTCAAGCGGTTCGTGCTTCCTCCCACGGAAAACCTCTGCACCTTCACCCTGCAGCATGACCGCTGGCGGAAAAACATCGACCTCAACGCCTACAAACCGATTGTCTATTTCGGTCTGCACGCCTGCGACATCAACGCCTTGAACAAGCTGGACAAGGTCTTGTCCGGCAATCTCTATCCGGACCCTTTTTATACGGCAAAACGAAAAAACATGTTCATTATCGGTATCCACTGCACCACCCCCCAGCCCTTCTGCTTCTGCCGTTCCATGGGTACGGACAGCGCCCTGCACGGCTTTGACATGTTCCTCACCGACCTGGGTGACGACTATTTTGCCGAGATCCTCTCCGCCCGGGCCTTTGAGTGCATGAAGGCCCTGTCGGGCCGGGAGCCGAAAAAAAACGACCACCAGCGCTTCCTTGAGGTGCATCAGGAAAAGATCCGCCGTTTCACCTGCCGGGTGGACACCACCGACCTGACCAAGATCCTGGATCTGGAATTCCAGGCCGACGTCTGGAAAGAATGGGGCGACAAATGTCTTTCCTGCGGAACCTGCGCCGGCGTCTGCCCCACCTGCTATTGTTACGGCATTGAAGAAAACGTCGATCTTGATCTGGTGGGTGCCGTCAAGACCAGGCATCTCCACTCCTGCAACCTGATTGATTTCGCCGAAGTGGCGGGCGGCCACAATTTCCGGCCGGAAAGCTATGTCCGGCTGAAGTACCGTTACTACCACAAACACCGGGGATTCGTGGAGGCCTTTGAGGAATCCCTCTGCGTCGGCTGCGGCCGCTGCGGCGAGTCGTGCCTGGCCGGCATCACGGTGCCCGAGGTAATCGCCAGCGTGCGCGGCAATGGAGAACATCATGGATAGACTGCCCTTTGTCGACGTGCTTGCCGGCAAGAAAAATTATTTCCGCCGGGAAGACCTGACCAGCTTCGAGTACAGCTACCAGGCGGAAATCACCAATGTTTATCCGTTGACCAAAAGCGAAAAACTGTATCAGATCCAGATCGTTGATCCGGAAGAGCGGAGCAGGTTTTCCTTCAAGCCGGGACAGTTTGTCATGCTCGAACTGCCCGGTATCGGCGAAGCCCCCTTTTCCATCTCTTCCTCGCCCATCCGCCACGGCGATATCGAGCTGTGCATCAGAAACGTCGGCAACCTCACCGATTTTCTCACCCTGGTTCCCCGCGGCACCAGGGTGGGGATCAGCGGCCCTTTCGGTACCTGCTTTCCCCTGGAACAGATGCACGGCCATGATATCCTGCTGATCGCCGGCGGTCTCGGCCTTGTGCCCCTGCGGGCACCGCTTTTTGCCGTCCTGGAAAACCGCAGTCATTACGGCAGGATCGATGTTATTTACGGCGCCCGCAATCCCTCGGAGCTGCTTTTTACCTATCAATACGACATGTGGCGCCAGTTTGACATCAACCTGAGCATCATCGTTGACGAGCCGGATGCTTCCTGGCAAGGGCCGGTGGGCCGCATTACCTCGATCCTCGAAAAACGGATCGCCACAACCCCCAACTTGAGCAAAAACAGCTACGCCATAGTCTGCGGCCCGCCGGTCATGTTCAAATTCGTCTGCGACATGCTGATCGGCGCCCAGCTTCCCATGCAGAAAATTTTTGTTTCCCTGGAGAGACGAATGCACTGCGGCAGGGGAAAATGCTGCCGGTGCAACATCGGTTCCACTTACACCTGCATTGAAGGACCGGTGTTTGATTACTGGTCGGTAATGAATCTGAAAGAGGCTATCTGATGCAAGGCGACCGTACCTATTTAGGTGTTCCGATCAGAAAGCCCAGGGCCGCATTTTTCGAATTCACCTCCTGCGAGGGCTGCCAGCTGCAGATGCTCAACAACGAGGCGAGTCTTCTTGATTTTCTCGGCCTGCTGGAGATCGTCAATTTCCGCGAGGCCATGAGCGAGCAAAGCGATGTCTACGAAATCGCCTTTGTCGAGGGCAGCATCAGCCGGGCGGACGAGGAGGAGATGCTGAAAAAGATTCGCGCCCAGGCGAAAACCCTGGTGGCGGTGGGCTCATGCGCCTGTTTCGGCGGCGTCAATCAGCTCAAAAACCGCTTTGACGACCTGGACTGGGTGAAAAAAGAGGTGTACGGCGACAACCCCGTCGACACCCGGCCGGTGCAGCCCCTGTCCGCCATTGTCCCGGTTGATCTGCATATTTACGGCTGCCCGATAAAAAAAGAAGAAGTGGAAAAGATCGTCACCAATTTTGTCCTGGGCAAGGCCGTTCACCAGCCGAAATACCCGGTCTGCATGGAGTGCAAGGCCAACCACAATATCTGCCTCTTTGACCTGGGCGAGCCCTGCCTGGGGCCGGTCACCAGGGCGGGATGCGACGCCTGGTGCCCCGGCAACCGGCTCGGCTGCTGGGGCTGCAGGGGACCGGCGGAAGAGGCCAATGTCGGCCGGCTCGCGCAAATCATGAAAGAGCACGGTTTTTCCCGGCAACAGATGATTGACCGGCTGGAGTGTTTCGGCGGCTTTTCCGCCCATGTCCGCGAGTTGAAACAAGGCACCTGATTTTTCGAGGAAACAATGAAACTGACCTGCAACATCAAAGTCAATCACCTGACCAGGGTTGAAGGACACGGCAATATCCGCATCAGGATCAAGGACGGCCGGGTGGAAGAGGCCGGCTGGGACGTGGTCGAGACGCCCCGCTTCTTTGAGGCCATGCTGGTCGGCAAGGCATGGGAAAACGCCCCCTATATCTGCGGCAGGATCTGCGGCATCTGCTCCATCGGTCACACCCTGGCAAGCATCCGGGCGGTTGAAAACGCCTTCGGGATTGTCCCGGACCGGCAGACAGACGCGTTGCGGCTCCTGCTCAAACACATGGAAACCCTGCAAAGCCATCTGCTGCATCTTTATTTTCTCGTTGCCCCCGACTTTCTCGGCCTGGGCAGCGTTCTGCCTTTGATTGAGAGCCACCCGGAGGTGGTGCAGCGGGCCACCCGCCTGAAACTTCTGGCCAACGACGCCTGCGATCTTATCGGCGGACGCCGGCTGCATCCCACCCGCACCGTGGTGGGCGGCTTTACCATGCTGCCGGAAAAATCACAGCTTGCCGGTCTCAAATCACGCCTTGAGGCCGCTGTTGCCGATCTCGCCGCAACAGCGCGCCTTTTTCAGACCTTCAGCCTGCCCGCGTTCAGCCGGGAAACGGAATTTGTCTCGCTGCAGGGGGAAAACCGCTATCCCTTTCTCGGCGGCAACCTGCTGTCAAGCGACGGAGTAGTCGCCAAGGAAGCGGATTACCGGCTGATGACCAATGAATATGTGGTCGACCATTCAACCTCGAAATGGAGCAGGCTGTCCCGGGGGTCATTTGCGGTGGGGGCACTGGCCAGGGTCAACAACAATTTTTCCCTGCTACACCCGAAGGCCAGGGAAACAGCGGACGCCTTCCGGCTCACGCCGATCAATCACAATCCCTTCATGAACAATATCGCCCAGCTGGTGGAGTGCGTGCACGTGGTGTACGACTCGATCGCTTTGCTCGAAGAGCTGCTGGACGCAAGCCGACAGGAACCTCGGCAGCCCGTCCTGCCGAGGGAGGGACGGGGAGTGGGGGCGGTGGAGGTGCCGCGGGGCATCCTGTACCACTTTTATGAATTTGATGAAGAGGGGAAAATTATCAAGGCGGACTGCGTTATTCCCACCAGCCAGAACAACGCCAATATCCATTATGATTTGATCGAACTGGCCCGGCAGGCCGCCTCCCAAGGCAAAAAAGACAACGAGATCAAGCTGCTCGCCGAAATGCTGGTGCGGGCCTATGATCCGTGCATTTCCTGCTCAGTCCATTGACAGGCTGAAATTTACTTTTCTGTCATAAAGGCCGTGATACAGCGCCTGCACCGCGGCAAGAATATCAGGCGCGGACAGGACGAGCTTCACCGTCATGCGGTCCTTTGCCGGGGGCAAAGGGGTCAGACGGCCTGCTCCAAACCCCTCGCCCCATTGCCGCACCAGCTCTTCCAGCTCGCTCCAGTTGACCGCCACTGCGTCGGCATCTTTTTCCAGCACAAGTTGCGCCTGCCGTGCGGCAAGGGCATCAGGCGGAAAGCAATTTGCCGATGTATTCCTTATACTGGCTGACGGCCCGTCCGTACTGTTCATTCAATTCCACCTTAATCCGCTGCCATTCCTCGGCGAATTTGGGATGCTGGGAAGGCTGGAGCTTCATCTTCATGCCGGTCTGCTGCGCCAGTGTCTTTTCCATCATGGCCATCTGCTGGGCGAACTGTTCCTCAAGTTGCGCCTTGAGTTGGTCCTTATGGGACTGATAGCGATCCAAAATGGATTTCATTTCCGGAAAAACCGGCGCCAGCTCTGCAACTCCGCTTGCCAGGGCCATAAGCCCCTGCATGGCTTTGTTCGCATTGGCCTGTTCCGCGGCATCACGCGGCAAAAAGATATTACGCAACAGGGCGGCAACCATGCCCTTCCTTATGTGAGTCAAGGCCTCGTTCTCCGCATCGGCCAAGGCCGCAACAAGATCAACCTCCTCGCCGCGCATGTAGGAAGCGGCAAGACGCATTCCCTCTTTTTCTTTTTCTTCACCGCTGAATTTCGCGGATGAGGCCTCCGCCTCCAGGCGGGCGGCCCGTTCAAGCACCATTTCCAAAGTACTGCGTATTTCAGCCATATTTTTTGTCCGTCAAAAAATTTGATGTGTTTCATTCATGATTCAGAGTCCCTTCCATTCTCCCCCTTTTCTGCTGCCTAGTGTAATCATTGCAGGGGCACTTTGCGATAAAATTTATCGGTCCGTGCAAAAGACACCACTTTTGCGTTGCTTATTTTTTTAAGGGAGGTAGAGTTTTCCTGCACTGTATTTTTACGCTTCACCAAAAGAAACGTCCCGCCTCTCCCATTCATCACCAACCCGTGATAAGGCTTTCCATGATCGCAACCCGAATAAAATTTCATCTGGCCCTTGCTCTTTTTACCTGCCTTTTCCTGCTGTCCGGCATGATCCCGGCGCAGGCGGAAAAAGGGGACATCACGGTCGCCATGTCCGCGGAAACGCTGCTGCAGACCATCCGCGGCGCCCTGCCGATACCCATTGACGCCCAAAGCCGACATATGTCGGGAAATCTTTTCGTCGATTCCCTGGACAATCTTCAGGTCAGGGATCAATCAATCTTCCTGCAGGGGGTGGTGGCGGGCCGTGATCTGGTCATGAACACGAATTTGGGGGGCCAGGATTTCTCCATGAAGCTCGGCAGCATGCGGCTGCCGGTGACCTGCGAACTTTTTCTCCGCTTCGACAAACAGCAAAAAAATCTGTTTATCACCCCGAAATTTCCCGAACCAAACAAAAAAGAAGAGGAAAATCCCGCCGCGATCCTTTTCCCCCTGCTGACCTCCTTCGGCGGCAAGGAATATATGGTTGAATTTGACTCCATTCAACCATATCTTATGAAGTCCGCAACAAATGATCCTTCCGTCACCATGGAACCGATCGATATCCACACCGCTGACGGAGTGCTGGTGGTGACGATGCGCCCCAAGGTCTTATAAAGTCGGGCTTCGTTGATTGACAAACCCGGACGCCTATTTTAAAATCGAAAGAACATCAATGGAGGCAAACAATTGGATGTTCACACTGAAACAAAAAAAAACAAACAGGTTCCTCATAAAAAATGTGTGCGAATTGCCTGCCCGAACTGCGGCAATGACCATGATTTCGTCGAAGTAGCCGATGGCGTGATCCTGACGACCCACTATGTGCAGAACAGCGACTGCAGCTTCAGTCAGGACGGAGATGAATCACAGATTCTCGGTGAAATCCGTTTTTTCTGCGGTGAATGCAATAGTGATCTGACCCGCTTTCATCAGCGGTTTCTGGAAATGCTCTTTTAATGCGGCCAGGCGATACCCCGCGTATTTACACCACCAACCTGGATATTCGTCGGGAATTTGCCGATCTGCGGGCCGGAGACGTTTTCATCGGCCGCCTGCGCCTGAAAGCGACCGAGGAATCGCTGCTTGTCGACCTGCTTGACCGCGGCATCCTCCTTTTTCCCTCGGCCCTGAGCCAACTCCTGTGTCGCTCAAAAACCATGCAGGCCCGGGTTTATGCCCCGGAGATGCTGCCCCATACCGTTGCGGTTCACGATCAGCATGACATGCTGGAAACGGTGAACCTCTACCAGCGGCACAATATCACCCGACTGGTAACCAAACATGACCGGAAAAACGCCGGAATGGGCATCCACCTGTGGCGGGATGTTGAGGAAGTTTTCAGCCACAGCTCGCTCGGTTCCCTGCCCTTTCCCTTTGTCGTCCAGCCGTTTGTCGAAAACAGCCGGGACATCCGCGTCATTATGCTGGGGGACTACAGGGAATCATATATCCGCAGCAACCCGCACAATTTCAGAAACAACCTGCACTGCGGCGGAAAAAGCACTCCCTGCCGATTGACCGAGCAACAGCTCACCCTCTGCCGGCGTGTCATGGAGCGGGGCAAATTTCCTTATGCCCACCTTGATCTCATGGTGCCGGCAACAGGCGAAACCTATCTGGCCGAGATTAATTTACGGGGGGGAATCAGGGGGGCGCGGATCAGCCCGGCAGAGTACCTGCGGCAAGTGGACATAATCCACCGGAGATATCTGTCGGAAAAAAGCGGCAAATCAACCGCGTTCCCCGAAGAAAAGAACAGCGAAACCTAAAAAGACTCGCACGGACAGGGGCATATTTTTCGATGCAGGGTGGGCAGCCCCCAGGCAATGCCGAACTCTTTCCAAAAAAAAAGAGGAAAGCGGATTTTACATCCGCTTTCCTCTTTAAATCCTGCAACAGTGCGAGACTGTTTAAAACAGTATCATACACATCCGGTCGGTTTCGGCAAACCAGCCATTTTACAGGCTCCTTTACCAGGTCCTGACGGGAACAGCTCGTAGATTCTTTTCAGCGGGTAACCGGTGGTTTTGGACAGAATACGAACCATCGGGGCAATACCGTTTTTCTTGTAGTAGTCCTGAAGAGCGTTGATAACTTTCCAATGCTCGTCGGTCAGATCGCTGATACCCTCAAGGCTCTTTACGTACTCAACCCAGCCCTCGTTCCACTCTTCCATACCTTTGGTCAGGAAGCCGTCCTCATCAACATCGTAGCTATGACCTGCATGCTCAATAGTCGCCATTTTATTCCTCCTTTTGAAGATTGTACTTATTTGCTTAACACAACTTTTTAAGCAAGATTAACTTTCCTCCACTGATAAATGAGACTTCTTAATCGAAGAAAACCCATTTGTCAAGAACGCAAACAACGATTTTTTCTTTTTATGTATGAGTGCTCATTCATTTTAATTGCATCCTTTGCCGTCGCCGGTTTTCAGCCATGTCGAAAACCGGCGACCCAGCCCGCCTGCCCATGCCGGGCACGGAAAATCAGCGTATTTTGTTATAGTATTCCTGCAGATCCCGGTGAATAAACTTCCGTATTTTGTTCAGGTTTCTCCGGTGCCCGGCGCCAAGTTCGCCAAGACCCGCCCTGGAAAGCAACGAGGCCGCCTTTTTTCCCACCTTGAGCCAGAGACTTTTTTTGTAACTGGTGTCAAGCACAACCAGATCATTCATATTCGCCAGAGAACTTTTCACCAGTCGCGGGAAGCTCCACCTGCTGAACCAGAGCCAGGTAAGGAAACAAATTACGGCAACTCCGGTCAGCGGGAAAAGGAAGTGCTGCGCAGCGACGGTGCCGTTCATGACGGCAATCAGCAACGGTTCATCCGGGACGCCGGTCACGGCCTTTGAAATCGAGTCGGTGAGAAAGAAAGCGGCACCGGCGGCAAGGGCGGCAAGCTTGATCTGCCCATAAAGTATTGTCCGGCCGCGTCTGCCGAAGGAATCCATGGCCTCGCTGATCAGCAGCAGCTCATTGGCCTGGCGGTCAATATCCTGCAGGATATGGTTGAGCCTGAAACCCGGAGCGGAAAGGATCTTTTTTTTCAGCACCTCCCGTTCCTCCTTCCAAACGGCAAGAATCTCCGAAGGCTCGGCTTCCCCGGCGGCATAGGTCACGAAAATTCGCGGAATGTCCTTGCGCCCCGTCATCTGGGAAAGGTTCCAGCACAGGGTGCCGTAGGACCGCACCAGATCGCTCAGGTTATCACATTCATCGATCCTGCTCATGACAAAAACGATGCGATCTTCTCCGGATGTCTCCGGCAAGGTGCTTCTGATGGCGGTATAGGTTTCGCTGATGGTGCCGGCCTTATGGGGATCAAACATGAGCACCACGAGATCGGCCAGCTTGGCAAACTCACCCAGCACCGCGAGATAATCGTAGCCGCGGTCCTTTTCCGTCACCGCATCGAGCATCCCCGGACTGTCGATAATGGCCATGTTTTCCAAAAAAGGCAGGGTTACCTTTTTCAGCCGGAAATGGGAAATAAACTGTTCGCCGAAGGATTTGAACCTGGCGAAGGGCAGCGTGTCATCATTGACCAGGGTGGAACCGGGAATAACCGGCTCACCATCCTCCCGGCCGTGGGAGGTGATGATGGTGAATGAATCGTCAGTGGGGGCCTGGCCGGTCCGTTGCAGCTCCCGGCCGAGAATCTCGTTAATCAGGGTGGATTTGCCGGAGGAATAGTTGCCGATCACCAGCACCATCGGTTTCCATTTGAGGATGGAATCAAGATCGCCGTAATCGAGCCCGTAACGGTCAAAAAAGGGCATCAGCTTGTTGCGAACCTGTTGCTGCAACTCCGCCTGTAATTTTTTCTCGTCCATATTCTTTATCCGCAATACCAGTGAACCGATTGCGCACGGGTCATACGCTAATGGTTTCTTCGATAAAAATGCGTCCCTCGGCAAGGTTGTCGGCAATGGCGCGCCGGCGTCATCGGCAACCAGGCTCTTACCATTAACAGAAACGGGAGAAAATGACATTGAAAATATGGGCAGCAAAACGAATGAGGCCTCAGCCGATGATAACCTCATTGTTCAGCTCGTTTTCATCGTCCGGCTTGACCGGAAAATGGGCGGCAAGGATTTCCCCGACATGCAGAATTTCCCGGCAGAGAAGCTCGGCGGCTCTGCCGCTCTTGAAGCCTGCGGCAACGGCAGCGGCATACTCCTGGAGTGTTTCCTGACTGATCTTGGCATAGATTCCCTTGTCGGCCAGAACCCACACCTTGTGTTCAAAAAGGGAAACGAAAAACAGCACTCCGCTTTCATCCCGGGTTTTGTAAAGTCCCTTTTCATAAAAGGCGGTGAGCGCCCTGTCCTTCACCTGCTCCTCCAGGCGGGCATCCGGGGTAAAAAACCTTTTGATTGCCGGCAGATAGTTGACAAGCCAACCGCACACCAGGGCGGACGGCAGAAAAAAAGAAAGAAAAATCCACAGGGAGTCTCCCCACAACAACTCGGTCAGTCCAAGCGCGGCCAGACCTCCCAGAAAAATCCCGGCCGACAGCTGCCCTTCCGGATAGGAATCGCTTGCATCAACCACCATGACCGCCACTTCACCCGATGTTTTAATTTCCACCCGGCGGACAGCCTCGGCTATCGTCTCTTTTTCCGCTTCTGAAAAAAACGTCTCAGCCTTCATTCTACCACCCTCCGGACGCACCGCCGCCGCCAAAACCACCCCCGCCGAACCCCCCGAAGCCGCCGCCGCGGCCGCCGAGGCCTCCCCCCATGCCGCCGCCGTAATAAACCAGCCCGCTGCGAAAAAATCCGCTGAGAAGAAACGGCAGCAACCAGCCCGCCAAGGCGCCGATCGGCATCAGAAAAAGGAGAAACAGGATGCTGAGCGAGGGCAGCAGGCCGAAGAGAAAACCCAGGGGGAAAAGAAGCCCGCCGACAACCACCCCCAGCGGACGCCAGATATTGCCGAGAAATGCGGCGAAAAAAAAGCCCATGACAACGAATTTGAAAAAGGGGGAGGCCTCTTCGCCCTGACCAACCCTTCTGCCCTCCGCCTTGAATTCGCCGCGGGTGGCCTGAACAATCGCGGCAAGACCCGCTTCAAAACCCTGGTCAAAACGGCCCGCCTTGAAGGAAGGAGTGATAATCCGGTCAATGATGCGGCCGCTGAGCAGATCGGTCAGCACCGGCTCCAGGCCTCGGCCCACCTCGATTCGCACCTTGCGCTCATCGCGGGCCACCAAAAGAAGAACGCCGTTGTCCTTGCCCTTCCGCCCCACCTGCCAGCGGTCAACCGTTCTGATGCTGAATTCCTCCAGGGAATCCCCCTGCAGGGAGGGGACGGTCAACACGGCGATCTGGGTGGAATCGGTCAGGTCAAAGGACTGCAATGCCCGCTCAAGCCGCACCTCGACCTGCGGCGATATCATATCGGCATAATCATTGACATAGCCCTTGTACGGAGGAACCTCCAGGGCGAAAGCGGGCCGCGCCATGCCAAGCAGGACGGCCCAGCAAAGCATCAGCACCCCGATGCGCCCCGTCCATCCTCTTTTGCCGTCAACAGGTGTGTGCACTTTTTCCCCTTCCAGACCGGCGCATTTGTTAAAAAGAGACCTTCGGCGCTTGCTCCGCCCCAGCCTCGGCCTTGAACGGTTCCCGCCGGGGCAGCTTCAACAGAAAATTATTGGTCAGGTTGCTGGGAAAGGTGCGGATCGAGGTGTTAAAGACCCTCACCGCGTCATTATAGCGCACCCTGGCGACATTGATCCTGTTTTCCGTGCCCTCGAGCTGATGCTGCAGGTCGAGAAAATTCTGGTTGGCCTTCAGGTCGGGATAACGCTCCACCACCACCATCAAGCGGGAAAGGGCTGAACTGAGCCCGCCCTGGGCCTGCTGGAAACGGGTAAAACTCTCCTGATCATTGATCACATCGCTGCCGAGCCGCAGCTTGCCCACTTCGGCCCGGGCCTCGGTGACCGCGATCAGGGTTTCCTGCTCATGGGCCGCATATCCCTTCACCACCTCCACCAGATTGGGAATGAGATCGGCCCGCCGCTGGTAGGCGGCCTCCACGTCACCCCAGGCCGCGATCACCCCTTCATCGTTTTCCTGGATGGTATTGTAGCCGCAGCCGGATAAACCCATGCCCAGCAACAAAAACAAAGAAATCAACAAAGCAGTTCGTTTCATAACACACCTCTTCCTCACATGTATTTGTTCATTTGGAATGCAATAATCAATGGTTTGGCAGAACATCCTTGCAATACATTATTTTTTCACAGCCCGCCTTCACGGGACAAACGCTCTGTACTTCTTGACAAAATCCACCGGTTTATAGCTGAGCTTGGCCTGCCGCAATCCCGGGTTCCCCAGATCCTGCTCCCGGTTAACGGTTTCATAGTGTTCCGGCAGGATGGAAGCAAAGGCCTGGTTGACAAACTGCCAGAGTCCCTTGTATTCAGCCACCGCCTTTTCAAAATGGATGGCAAAACTCCTGCCCCGCATCAGCTCCTCCCCCAGGGAGTAGGCAACCGGCCGATCGTCAACATAGTAAATGCCGCCGCACAACTGCAGCTCCTCCGCCCTTTCCAGCCCCTCCCGGGCGGCAAGGTAGTCACCGGCATCATCCCGCCCCTGCCGCCACTCCTCCAGAATCCGCAGGGCATCCGGCATGTACTCCGCAAGCAACGGCTTGCCCTCATACGAATAATTGCTCAAAAAAGCCTTGATCAGATTCCGCTTGCTGTGAAATTTGCCGCCGGTCAGTTCCGCCAGATCGCGGCGCAGGTAAAGATAATCAAAGTTATCACGATCTTCGGAAATATTGTAGCCCATTTCCTTTAAGCGTGTCGCCTGAGAATCCGACACGCACTTCATCATCCCGAACGCGGCAAACAGCGCCCGCAGGGTGTGGGTTTCCGGGAGGCCGAAGGGGAGCATGAAAAAAGGGTTGCCCGTGTCCGATCCGCTCAGCAGGATGGTCCCGTCGGCAAGCCGTGCGATCCGGTATCCGTGGGCTGCCCGAAAGAGATAGATATTGGCGAAGGTAAACTCCGATATGCCATCCGGCAACTGCTGAAAGAGCGGGTGCAGCAGGTCGCGCATCGCCAGGCCAAGCTCGGCGGAATCGGGGTAGGGAGGTATCATGGACGCATGGTCTCCATGGATAAAGAGCGTTCAGGGCCAATGAAAAGAAGCAGGGTTGTCGGCGAATCAGCCATTTTTTTCTGTACTTCCCGGAAAAATTAAAGGATACCTTTATGCAGAAGGCTGGACAGGGTTCATTTTATGGTTCGGCATGAACCAAAGTCCAAAAAGGAGATCTTTATAATAAAACCGCTGCCCATCCTTTGTCCATCCTTTTTCAACCAGGCACGAAAAGGACGGCGGACAGGCCGCGGAATCACCATACATTGACACGGAGAGTGCTGATGGCGGAAGAAAAAACATCCAGGCTGTTTCTGCTTGCCGCGACCATTGCCTACATCCTCATCGGGGTGGAGATCATCATTATGATATCTCCCTTTGCCCTCTATTTTTACTCGGTCTACGGGCCGATCCTCGATTTTTTCTCATCCACGCCGCTTCTGAGCTGGACCACCGAATTTTTCCTGCCGCACATGACCTTTCCGGATGACCCGGCAATTGTCGCCCTTTCCTCTCTGCAACTGCTGCTGCCTGTCGGCCTGCTGCTTTTCTTTTCCGCCGCAGTCCCGCTTTACTACGGCCGCTTTACCAACAAAGGCGTGGTACGGATGAGTTTTTACTCAAAAATACGACATCCGCAATATCTCTTTCTGGCCATCTCCGGATTCGGCCTTCTTCTTTACTGGCCTCGCTTCATTATCCTCATCATGTATGTGACCATGCTCTTCATCTACTACCTGCTTGCCCGCAATGAGGAATGGCGGATGAAGCAGGAAGCCCCGGCAGGCTATGAGGAGTACATGAAAAAGACCCCCATGTTTCTGCCGGGTGAACCGGGGGGCAGAATCCACTCCCTGCTTCTCGGCTGGATCAAGCCGAAATGGCTCGGCATTCTCGCCCTCTACTGCCTTGTCCTTGTGCTTTCCGTGGGAACGGCCATGGGAATCAGGGAGTATACCGTCAGCAGGCTCCCCCTTGTCACGACCGACACAATGACCCTTCTGCCGGTGTTTCCACGTCCGGCTGATGAAGTCAAAAAATTGTACCGGGCGATTCTCTCCTCCGCCGAGGCGGGACCGATTCTGCGGGAAAACAGGGCCGCACACCTTGCCTATATTTTCCCGGCTGATTTTTTTCTGACGGCACTGGTCACCGACGAGGACCGTCGCTTCTCCGATGATATCATTGAGCGCTTTCCGGAGGTTCTTGAGTGGCACCAGCATAAGTTCAGCGGCGGCTTGGGGAAATTCTTCAGGATTTTCTATAATTTCTTCAAAACCCTGGGATCCGTGGAAACAAACTATGACGTCGAACGTTTTGTTTTTGTGTCGGTGCAGGACGAAAAAGGAAAATTGGCGGCAGGCAAGGATCTTTTTTCATTATTCACCCGCAGAACCCCCATGCTGCTGATCGACGTTGATGCCCACGATCATCGGGTTCTTTCCATCATCCAGACATCCGGCCGTCATAAATGGGGCGCCATGCCGATGCCCTCGTTTTAGGAAACACGAACAGGGCCGGGTGCATCGCCGGTTCAGCATTTGCGCACAGGTCATTGCTCCCTTCATGCCTCCGGCGGGGAAGGCTATGATGCCTCGGCCGGCGGTATTGTAATCATGTCAAAATAAGACCCGGTAAGACACCTGCCTCCGCCGGCGGTCACTTCAAAGGTGTTTTCCACCCCGACCATGCCGATTTCAGGGATGCCGATTTTCGGCTCCACCGCCAGGACCATGCCTTCTTCAAGCGGCAGATCAAATCCCCTGGCCAGCACCGGGTACTCGTCAATGGCCAGGCCGATGCCATGGCCGACAAAAGCAACCTTGTTGCGGCCCAGCGCCATGAACCCTTCCGCCCAGCCGCTTTTTTCCGCCCGCACCAGGCACTGTTCCCATATCGCTGCCGGAACAGCCCCCGGCCGGAGCAGGTCGGCAATCCACTGCTGAATTTCAATGCAAAAATCATGGGCCGCCCGTACACGACCGGGGATGCTTTCAGCATTTCCCAGCCAGTAAACCTGGGTTTTATCGGTATGATACCCCTCAAAGATGAAACCGATATCAATCGTCAACGCCTCGCCGGCCGCCCACAGCTTACCGGCCGATCCCATATGGGGTACGGATGGATGCATGCCGCGCAGCCCCACCGGCCCATTGAAGACGCTCGGATAGTTGGCGCTGTCTCCTGCCGCAATATGGCCCAGAAAAACCTCTTCGCCGTAATTCTCCATCCGCAGCATCCCATGATGGCCCTGATCAAGCAGCAAAGAAAAAAGGGTGCGCGATATTTCCAGTTCACTTTGTCCCTCGCGCAGCAAAGGCGGCAGCAGTTTTGTCAGACATCGGTCGTGCCGCGCCCCTGCCTCGCGGATTTTAGCAAGTTCCCAGGCTGATTTCGTCCCCCTGGCCATGGCAAGGATTTTATCCCCCGGCAAAAACTCATGCCGGCCCAGATGGCCGGTGAAGCTTTCGGCCAGCGACCAGGAAAGGCCGTTCATTTCCGCGGCTACTTTTGCCGCCAATGGGGATCCGCTGTTTTCCAGAAGGCCTTCGACGTCCTTATACGACCTGAAAGGAAAAATTCCGGCCATGGATGATTCAAGTGCCGCCCGCTCCAGCCCGCGGCGGCAAAGCAGCACCGGTTCCCCCTCAAGCGGCAACCAGAAAATGCCGTTGCCGAAGGTGCCGCTCAGGTAATAGATATTCAGTCTGGAAAAAACAATAATCCCTTCCGCCCGGGGGACGAAGCGGACCAGCAGTTCGCGGCATCGCTGCCAGCGCGATTGAAGTTCCGTTAATGGAATTCGTTCCACATCACACTCCCTTGTCGTCATGGCATTGCCTGCTCGGCGCGCCGCCCCGTAATTCATTTCTTCTCGCAATCATCCTTGCGGCCAACATCAAAATCCGGATAGAGTTTCCTGATGCATTCCGGACAGATTCCATGGGAAAATTCCGCGCCGGAATGCTCTTTGATATAAATCTCGATCTGGCGCCAGTATCCTTTGTCATCGCGAATCTTTTTACAGGAGCAGCAGATCGGCAGAATCCCGCGCAATGTTTTTATTTCCGCCAGGGCCTTTTCCAGGCTGACGATCAGCTGTTCTTTTCCCCGCTCGACTTTCCTGCGCCTGGAAATATCATGAATAATGGAATACAACAACTTTTGCTTGTTGATGGTAATCGGGCCGCTAGAGACCTCCACCTCCCGAATCTCGCCATTTGCCAGCCGATGGTGAAAGTTGAAATAATTTCGCCGTGCAAGTTCGGCGTTTTGCATCTCCTCGCGCACCTGCTCCGGGGAAAGGACATTAATGTCCATGATGTGCATTGCCGCCATCCGTGCTTTGCTGTAGCCGTAATATCGGCAGGCCATTGCATTGGCATCCCTGATGGCCCCGCTTTCCGGATCAATAAGAAGCATAACCGAGTGATTGTTCTCAAACAGGCTGTCGAAAAGCTCTTTCGCCCTGACCGCCTTGTCCCGATATTCGGCGACCAGCTGATGCAACTTGTTCCACGGTTAATGATTCATCCGCCATGATGCCCCCCCTTGCCCAGGCTGCGGCTGCTCCCGAGCCCGCGCCGCTCATAAGAACCATTACACCATTTCATGCAATTGCTTGACAAGCGATATTTCTCGGGTTTAAAGAGTGCTATGCTTTCACTGCCCGACATAGATCCCGTCATCTTTCAACTGGGACCGCTGCAGATTCGCTGGTACGGCATGATGTACGTACTCGGCTTTGCCGCTTCCTATTTCCTCGTTCGTCATCAGATGAACACCTTCCGGCTGGACAAACTGGCCGCTGAATTTGAAAACCTCAATTTCATTCTCATCATCAGCCTGGTGCTGGGCGGGCGGCTCGGCTATGTCTTTTTTTACAACGCCTCGTACTACCTGAGCCATCCGCTGGAAATACTCGCAACCTGGCACGGCGGCATGTCGTTTCACGGCGCGGTGCTCGGACTGCTGCTGGGCGGATATCTTTTCTGCCGCAAAAAAGGGCTGAACTTTTTAGAGACGGCGGACATCTATATCGTGACAACACCAATCGGATTGGGACTCGGTCGGATCGGCAACTTCATCAATGCCGAGCTGTATGGGCGGGTAAGCGATGTTCCCTGGGCCATGCTCTTTCCCGGGGCCGGCCCCCTGCCCCGTCATCCCTCCCAGCTTTATGAATCCTTGCTCGAGGGACTCCTTCTTTTTGTTCTTCTCTGGCGCCTGAAAACAGAAAAACAGCGTCACCGCTGGGGTCACGGCACCATGCTGGCCGCATTCCTGATCCTGTACGGTGTGTTCCGTATTTTTGTCGAATTTTTCCGCCAGCCGGACGCCCATATCGGCTTTCTTCTCGGCGTTGTCACCCGCGGCCAGCTGTTAAGCGCATTCATGATTTGTGCTGGATTAATTCTTTATTTTAACGTAAAAAACAGATCTGCATCGTGACGCAGGACATGCCATGAAACGGACCCCCCTTCTTTTACTGCTGACAACACTATTAGCCATTATTATGACGACACAGACAACAGAGGCCAAAGAGCTTGCCCCGCATCTTTTCAAGGAAACCCTTGCCAACGATCTAACCGTCATTGTCAAGGAAACGCCGGGAACCAAGGTCGCCACCGTGCAGATCTGGGTGAAGGCGGGCAGCATTTACGAGGATGCGGATGAAGGCGGCATTACCCACTTGATCGAACATATGATCTTCAAAGGGACTCCCACCAGGGGGCCGGGCCGGGTCGCCGGAGACATAGAAGAGGTGGGTGGCCGCATCAACGCCTACACCTCCTTTGAATACACGGTTTACCATGCCACCCTTTCCTCCAGATTCTGGGAAAGGGGCCTTGACGTGCTGACCGATGCCGTCCTCAACTCAACCTTTGACGCCGACGAGCTTGAACGGGAGAAAAAGGTCATTCTGGAAGAGATCAGCATGCGCAACGACAGACCGCAGACCAGACTCTTCCAGGAACTGATGAATACCGCCTATACCGCCCATCCCTACCGGCTGCCGGTCATCGGCACGGTGGAGAGCGTCACCGGTTTCAGCCGCGACGACATCCTCGCCTATATGGAAAAACATTACCATCCGAAAAACCTGACCGTGGTGGTGGTGGGCGATGTCCGCTTCGGCGACGTGATCGCCTCGGTGAAAAAACAAATGGGCCACCTGGAAAAAGGTTCATACCCGGAACCGTCTCTTCCCCGGGAACCGTCCCAGGATACCGCCCGTTTTTTTTGCCTCAAGGACGATACCAGCCAAAGCCACCTGGCCCTGGCCTTTCCCATTACCCCCTTTACCCATCCGGATACCCCGGTGCTTGATGTTATTGCCAGTATCCTGGGCCAGGGCGAGACCTCGCGTCTGTACAATGCGCTCCGTAACGAAAAGGGGCTGGTGTACCGGGTCAGCGCCGCTGCCTTTACCCCCAAGGACCAGGGACTGCTCGAAGCCACCGCCACCCTGGAGTCGGACAATGTCGGCGCCGCCCTTGCCGGGATTCTTGAAGAGTTTTTCAAACTGAAATACCTGCGGGTGGGGGACGATGAACTCAACCGCATCAAACGCAACCTGGAAGGAGACTTTGTCTTCAACCTGGAACGGGCGGAGGGACAGGCACGCACCCTCGGCTCTTTCGACTTTCTCACCGGCGATCCGCGGGAGGATGATTATCTGGCCAAGGTACGCTCGGTCAGCGCCGATGATATCATGGAGGTGGCCCAGCGCTACTTTACCCCTCGCAACATTTCCGCCGTCTGTCTCGTTCCGTCGGCGGTGGACATCCCGCTTGACAACGGAGCCCTTGCCGATATCATTGCCAAGGCGGATGAAGCGGCGCAGCGTGCCGTTCCCCCCTCGCTGCTGCTTGACGCCTACCTTAACGATGTCCACCGTTTCAAGCTGAAAAACGGTATCACCCTGCTTGTTCGGGAAGACAACACGGTTCCCACCGTCTCCCTGCGGGCCATCTTTCCCGGCGGTCTGCGCGGTGAAACCGAGGCCACCAACGGCGCGTTCGCCTTTATCACCGAGCTGCTGCCCCGGGGAACAGAAAAGCTCACTCCCAGGGAAATTGCCATTGAGATCGCTGATATGGCCGGTTCCATTTCCGGCTTCAACGGGAAAAACACCTTTGGCGTGAAAGCGGATTTTCTCGCCCGCTTTTTTGATGAGGGGCTCAAACTGGTGAGAGACATCGTCATCACGCCGCGATTCGACCAGGCTGAGGCGGAAAAAATCCGGCCGGAATTGCTGTCGCAGCTCAAACAGCAGGAAGACTCCCTTCCTTCTCTCGGTTTTCGCGAATTCAACCGCCTGCTTTTCCAGGGGCATCCCTACGGGCTGAACACGGCTGGTTCCGAATATGCCATCAAAAATTTTTCTCCAAGCGCGCTGAAAAGCATCTACCAGCGCCATGCCGTGCCGGAGAAAATGGTGCTTGCCGTCTCCGGCGCCGTGAAGGCCGAGGAGGCGTACGAATTGGTCCAGAGTTACTTCGGCTCCTGGCCCGGCAAGGCCACGGCTTCTCAGGAAATAACAGAATCGTCTCTTCCCCCTTCGCCTCCGGCTGTGCCGGAAATCCTCACCGTTGAGCGCGACAAGGAGCAGATCCACTTTATCCTTGGTTTTCTCGGCGCCACCCTGACAAGCGCCGACAGATACGGGCTGGAAGTTATTGAAACCGTGTTAAGCGGCCAGAGCGGCCGGCTTTTCACCGAGCTGCGCGACAAGCAGAGCATGGCCTACAGTCTTTCCGCCTTTACCCTGTTCGGGCTTGATACGGGTTCATTCGGCATATACATCGGCACCAACCCGGATAAAAAGGACGATGTCCTCAAGGCGGTCTGGAAGGAGCTTTCTCTTCTCCAGGAAGAGGCGGTGAGCGAGGAGGAACTGACCAAGGCGAAAAACCTGCTGATCAGCAACTATGAACTGGGGCTGCAGACCCATGGCGCCCAGGCCATGGAGATGGGACTGAACGAAACATACGCCCTGGGCCAGGATTACGGCAACCGCTATATCAGCGAAATTGAAAAAATTGACGCGCAAAAGGTCCTTGAGGTTGCCCGCAAATATATCCTGCCGGACCACTATGTCCTGGTGACGGTCGGAGCGAAATAAGGCACAAAGGAAAACAGCGATGCAAAACAAAATGATTGCACCTTCCATATTGTCCGCGGACTTTGCCCGTCTGGGCGAAGAGATAAACGCGGTGATCGAGGCCGGGGCGGATGTCATTCATGTCGACGTCATGGACGGCTGCTTCGTGCCCAACATCACCATCGGCCCGCCGGTGGTGGCGGCGGTGCGGAAAATATGCAAGCATCCCCTGGACGTGCATCTGATGATCCAGGATGCGGACAGATACATAGAGACCTTTGCCGCCGCCGGCGCGGACTGGATCACCGTGCATGTGGAGGCCTGTCCCCATCTGCACCGGACGGTGCAGCAGATAAAAAAACTGGGCAAAAAAGCCGGGGTCGTGCTTAATCCCGCCACCTCTCTTGCCACCCTGGACTATATTCTGGAAGATGTCGATCTGGTCATGCTGATGAGCGTCAATCCCGGGTTTGGCGGCCAGTCCTTCATCCCCTCCACCCTGGATAAAATCCGCGCATTAAAAGGGCGTATCGACCAGCTTGGGCTGAAAGTCGGCATCGAGATCGACGGCGGCGTGAGCCCGGAGACCATCGGTGCCATTTCCCAAGCCGGCGCCAATATCTTTGTCGCCGGTTCCGCTGTTTTCAACGGTGACTACAGGGAGAAGATTTCCTCCCTGAAGGAACGCTGGTAAATCACGCACAGCCCCGCTTTTAAGGAATCACCCTGCCATACAGGGGCGAATTACTACCACCACTTCCGCTATTTTCACCATGCCAGAGAGCGGTACGACGACGGGAAACGGCGCGTATTTTAATGTTCTTCACCGCTGTTTTTCCCGTTTCATCCACTGCGGTCAACCGCAGGACCGGCCCCGGATCGGAAACCGTGTTGAAAGAGGAAGGGGTGGAAAAGGAAATAATGGATCCTTCGTCATTGAGGTTTTCAATGACCACCGGGGTTCCCGATAACTGATCCCAGCTGAAACTGACATTGGACCTGGACTCGTCCCGTGTTTGACTGGCGTCAACAAGCACTGTTTCACCGACCTGGTAGCTGTCGGCCAATCCGGAGATACGGATTTCCGGGGGCATATTGGCCGGGGGAGCCGGCCGGGCCACCCTCTTCGTGCTTCTTGATTTATTCAATGTCTTCTTTTTCGCCACTTTAACGGTTTTTGCCGCGGCCAGTGCTTTCTTGCGCGCCTCCTCTTCCTTCTTTTTCTCCTCCTCGGCCAGTTGCGCCAGATTAGGCCCGCTGATGACAACAGACGCCGGGCAGCTTGAATCCTTCCCGTCGCTTGCCACAAATTCAAACCTGTCCTCGCCGGGAAACTCTTTGTTCGGCAGATAGGTCAGCGCCGGAGCCTCGCCGGAAAGGCGACCATGCAGCGGCTGCGATGCGACCTGGAAGGTCAAGGGATCATTGTCATCATCCCGGGCTGCCAGCACAACGGCAACTTCTCCGCCACCGACCGGCATCTGGAAATGCCCGCCGCTTGCGACCGGAACAAAGTTCCGTGCGGGCGGGGCGCTCTCCGGCGCCTGGACCAGCGGTTCGCCGATGGGCGGCAGCGGTTCCGGTCCGGAAGATCGGAAAAAATAAAGTCCGATCCCGGCAACAAGCACCAGACACGCGGCAACGGCGCCGGCTACCGCCTTATTGATGGCTTCCGGAAAAAAGGCAAAACCGCCCTTTTTTTCCGCTTGCGTCTCCGATTCCGCCTTTTCCTGGTCGGAGTGGATAGTTGCCATTGTCGCTTCCCTGTCGCCGCCGATGGTCATTCCTCCGATCGAAGGTTCCTTCTCGTCGCCGAGTTCCAGAAAATCATCACCACTTTCCAGCACATCGGCAAGGTCCATGTCATCCGACTCAAAGGGCTCGTCCACCTCCCCTTCATCGTCATCAAGTCCGGCAAAGAGCTGATCAATCTCGTCCTGATCCACATCAATGCCGCCGGCCATCTCGCCCTGCGGCGGAGCGCCCCCGCCGAGCAGCGAATCAATGCTGCTCTGACCGAGCGGGTCGGCCTCTGATTCCGTTTTTTCATCTCCGCCAAGCAGCATGTCGATATCCGACTGATCAAGCTCGCCGCTTTCCTCCGCTTGAGCCGGCATTGCTTCTTCCCGGGCCGGGGCATCGGCGCCGCCATTAAGCAGACTGTCAATATTCGCCTGATCAAGCTCCAGACTCTCTCCCGGCTCTCCGGCGGCCGGCTCATCCCGGCTCGAATCATCGGACATCTCACCAAACAGGGCGTCAATATTCGCCTGATCAAGCTCGGCCGGCACCTCGTCGTCAGAGGCGGCCTTTTCTTCGTTTTCCGCGCCGGCCTCTCTGCTGCCGCTTAACAGGGCATCAATATTGTCCTGATCAAGTTCCCCGGAAAAATCATCCGCATCATCCAGATCATCGAGCCAGTCATCAATATCCGCAGTCTTCTGTTTTTCATCCGCCATGGTCAGCGCCTTTCCTTTCTCTTTTCAGTGACTTTCCACATAGGAATGCAGAAATCTGTAAATCGGTTCGGACATTTCCACATTGGCCACATAGCCGCGCCGTTCCCCCATGATATTTCTGCCGCTGATATGCACCCGCAGATATCCGTCCATCTCTTCGATCACCCCTTCCATTGTCTGGGCATAGTGTTCCCCCTCGCGAAAACCGGCGGCAGGAGCACTATTGATCATGGCGGTCATCTGATCGGCCATGGTTATGCCGAGCATGGTCATTTTTCGTACCCGATAATCGCTGATAACGGCAAAGGGAGAGACGGCCACATCGGCCGGCCCGTAAAATCCCCTGAAAACCTCGCCGGCATCATCACAGACCCCGGTGACAAGCTCGGAAAGATTTGAATATCTGAGATAACTGACGCGCCTCTCAACCGGACTTTGCCCCATCGACGCCATGCCGTCGTTACTTTCCGGCGCCGCGACCGGCTGCCCGGCGGTACATCCGGCCAGAAACAGCAGACACCAGGATGTGATTCCGAATATGCCTTTCCCTTTTTTCTTCATTTTTTCTCCTCAAACACGGAAATTACTTCTTCACATTCCCTTCACGGCAATGGTCGACGGCTGCTCCCCATCATGAAACAAAGCAAGCAGCTCCCTGGTCAAGGGCATGGTGTAACGCCAGGATGACTGTATCAGCCCGTCATGCAGGCTCACCAGCCTGCCCTGAACGATCAGTGTTTTCCTGGTGTTGGAAAATGTGGAGACGACAACATAATCAAGCTCCGGCGCAACATTGGCAAGCTCGCCGATATTGCGGGACAGGATAAACTCGCCGGTTTGGGCGAGGATATTGATTTCCTTTCCCAAACGCAGTTCGGTCACCTTGATGCCGCGATCGGCAAGATCGGTCAAAAAGAATTCAGCCAGCACACGGCCGAATTCCGTTTCCCGTTTGAGATCGGACAAAGGCACCGCCGCCACGACAGCTATGCGCGCCGTGTAGTTCTTTTCGCCATCCTCCTTCAACTCATAGTAGACCTTTCCCGCCACTTCCCTGGAAATATCGGAAAGCTGGCCCTCGGTGCCCTGCGAGCGGGAACTTTCCGGCATGTATTGATAGATTCGGTAACGGGGAGAAGGGGCGGTACGCACGGCATCCTTTTTCCCCATGGCCTCCGCTGCTTCATCTTCTTCAAGATGGAGATAGGCGCTGGGGTATGATCTGTTCCGTGCCGCAGCAAGAGATGGGTCATCCGGATCATTGCTGTCTGCCGCGACATCACCCCCTGCCGCCAAAAAAATACCAAGCATCATCAGAGCACCGCAAAGCGCCGCTTTTTTCATCAGATCCTTCATTTTTTTCTCCCCATTGTCTGGAAAACCGTTTTCTTCCCGGTAAATTCTTTCATCTTTATCATCACAGTTCAAGTTTTTTCATATAAATGACGCTCTCCGAATCCGAATCCTTGCGAATGGAAGCGGAGTCTTTCAACATCAGATTATTCAAAGCATTACGCGGCAGGATAAGCGTCCCGCTGGACAGCAGTCTGGCCCTTTTATTGTCCACAATTTCCGCGTTGACGATGATTTCACTTTCCCCCACGAGGTAGGTGCCGGTAAGCACGGCTCCTGCCGCGTGAGCGGCCGGAATCTCTTCCGGGTCCCGCGAAAGACCGAACTCTCCCCGCTTTTCCTGAACCATGATGCTGAGACTTTTCCGCATATCGATGACGGGATAGAAATTACGCTGGAACTCATTCATCAACTGGACGGCCACATAACGGCCGAAAGACGATGTCCGGTACAACTTATTAATGTCGACAAAGGTGCAAACCAGCAGGCCGTCGGCCACGCCTGCGCCAAGAGGATCATCATCCCCCAGGTTGACGATCAGCTCCTTCGCCAGACCCTCCAGCATCCGTTTCATTTCGCCGGCTTCCCCGCTCGATGCCGCACCCGGCTCAAGAATGTTTGCCGGTTTTTGATAAGGCGGTGGATTATTGTCTTCAAAGGGTTCATAAGCCAAGCACTTCCCAGCGGCAAGGGCGAGAAGAAAAATCATCATAAGGGCAATGGATTTAACGGAAATCATTGTCTTTCCTTTGTCTGGCGTTCTTCATCATATGGGGTATGCGAAACTCCCGGCCGGAAAAGACAGGGTTTCACTCTTTCTGTAACCGTAACCATCGGTATAACCTGCCATATTCTTTAAAAAATAATAATACGGCACAAAAAAAATCCTCGCCGCCGTCCCGCTCCGGTTGCGCACATGGGGGAAAGAGCTGGAAAAGGTACGCCTTTTTATGGTAAATCTGCGTCATAAATCCCTGACACGAGGCCACGAAACGCCTGATACTCACCCGCAAATTAAAAATATTTTTCCGTGCAGCCACGACAATGAACCCTCTGGATATCTACCTGGAAGATGAAGCCTTTATCATAGAAGATTCAGGCGAAATGCCTGAAGTAGCGCTGCACGGTTCCCTCTATTTTCTCTGCGGGGATCCGGACGGACCGGGACTCACCTTGCGCCCGAAAGATCTGCTGCCGCTGAAGAAGGCGGTCATCAATCGTTACCAGACCATTATTCTCCGGGATCTGACCCCGGAAAACAGAAGAAAAAGGATTTACCGGGGATTGCAGCGAAGTGCCGTTAACTGGCAGCGCATGAAACTTTTCGCGGAAAAAGAAAACCTGGAAATCAGCCAGGTACGCCGGAAAGTCTCCGCCGCCCTGATCTCTTTCCTTGCCCATGAAACGAAATGCGTCACTGAAGATGGTGAAGCGTCGTGCATCAACTGCAGCCTGGAAACCTTGCTGGAATTTGCCCGTGATCTGGAACTTGCCGGAGAAGAACTGATGGATGACTGGGGAAAAATCCGCCCCCCCGAGTGATGGCTCGGTTCCGGCCGTTTGCTGAGAACCGGAGACCGGGCGGTGAACAAAAGGCCGCCCGGTCTCCGATTGATGTAATGAGAAAAAACTATTCCGTATACTGAATGGTGATAAGCACGGTCCGATTCAATGCCCTGCCTTCCGGCAACGTGTTGTCATAGGGGGGATCATTGGGCCCGACACCCTCATGGGAGATCTGCGGCCCGACAGCCAGCCCGGTTTCAATCATGGAACCGTAAACAGCGGCGGCCCGCCGCTTGGACAGCTCAATGTTATACTCTTCGGTGCCGATGATATCGGTGTGACCGGTAATCTGCATCAAGGGTGACGATAAGACCGCCATTCTGTTGATAACCCGGTTGACGATAATCTGATTTCTTCCTTTGACCTGGGCCCGGTCATATTCAAAGAGGATCAAACCGTATTTCTCAACCACCTTGGATTCAAGCTTCTGGGCAATGCGCTCTTCCCGTTTGAGGAAATTGATGGTGGTCGGCGCCGTTGTCGATGTCCAGAAGACGTTGCCCTCATTGTCGGTCACACTGATCTCGGCGCTGAATTGTCCAAGCGCGGCAATCTTGCGCATGCCGAGCGACTCAATGTCAAAGGAAAATTCCGCCGGCGGATTTCCGGTTCCTTCCTTGGTCACCAGCACCTCGTCACCGCCCAGCAGCTTGAAGTTCCAGCTCGAAATGGCGGTTTCACCCTGGATTGCCGGGATAACCTTTATCACCTTGGTATCGCACTGCTCCACCGTATAGGTGCTTTTGATGGTATCGAGAATGGCGGGATGGTCGGAATGGATCTCAACCCGCTGGTTTTCCGCCACCCCTTCCGGGATCCGGCTGGTGCTGGGCACCTCGGGAAGATTGCGCGCCTTGGCTTCCATCCGGGCCGGATCAATGCCCCAGACATAACGAAAATAGGATAAAACCGCATCAGCCCGGCTCCGTGACAGGGTGATCTGTCCTTTTTCCTCGCCGGTATTGGAGTTATAACCGACAATGCTTATCCTGGCATCCGGATTCATCGCCAGACGTTTGCCGATAACATTCAGCACATGGTGATACTTCTCCATGGTGCCGGTGAGCTTTTCCTCGGCAAAATCCTTGGTCTCCTCGGAACGGGTAAAGGTGACGTATCTTTCGGGAATGTCGCTTTTTCCGGTGTCAAAGTAGATATAATTCAACAGGGGAGAGCTGTCCACCATGGTCACCTCTTCGAGGTTGACGACCGCGGGTTCAATGGTCAGGGTTCCGCTGGGCGGATTGAGAAAACGAAAGGTAACCGCATACCGGTGGAAAATCGTGGTGGAAAACTCTTGAAAAATGGAAAGAAAATCATCCGCTGAATGGGCCTTGCGGATTTTCCCGCCGGTGCCTTCGGCAAAGGACTGGAGAAAGGGATCAAGACCGGGCCGGTCCATGTAATCCACCGCATAGGTCACGAAATTCTTGAGACCACGAGCGGCGAACTGTACCTCCTGACTCTTGATGATACTGTTGATGTCCTCGCCGTCCGAAAAAACAACCATGAACTTCTGGCTCTTTTCCGGCATTGATTTAACGACTTCAATGCCTTTCAGCATGGCTTCATAGAGGTAGGTGCCGTCGGTGGGATCGCTGTAGCTGTCCTTGAGGGTCAGACCGAGCGTGGTGGGATCACTGCCCCGGGTGGCGGTGGAGGAAACCCTCTCCCGTCCGCTTTTCGGGTCGGCAAAGGTGATGATGTGGACATCATCAATGGGCCGCACCAGGGAAAGGAATTCATCAAGCGCGGCAAGCACCGGATTGACGGCCTTGCGTAATTTCATGGAATAGGAATTGTCCACCACCAGAACGATATTCAAACCGATGTCCCGTTGTTCCGCGACATCTTCCACCGAGATGATTTCCGCCTTTTTCGGCCCCTGGGTGATGAGAAAATCTTCCTTTTGCAAACCAAGGATGGCATCTCCCTCTTCATTTAAGACGGAAACCAGCACCTTGCCTTCATGAAGCGTTTGAAAGGTGAGTTTTCCCTTCTGACCGGGCGTCTCCACCTTGAGGTCGTCAAAGGCGAAACCCGTGCCCGCCCAGGAAAAAACGAACAAGAGCATGCAAAGCATAAAAGCTGTTTTTTTCATGATGTTCCTCCTTTTGTGATCATCATTTTCAGACCGGGACCATGAAATCTTAGCGGGGGTGTCATATCCCCGACCGTCCCCCTTTGTCCGGTCATTCATCATTACTGATAGCTCAAAAACCTGACTTTTTCAACTTCAATCAACAGGCCTTTTTTTTCGGGCCCGTCACAGATTCCTGATTTTTTTGATGAGTCCGCTGGTGGAAAAATCAGCCACCAGCTCGATGGTCTTCACCTCGCCGCCGGCCGCCAACACCTCGTGGGCGCCGACGATTTTTTCCACCGGCCAATCTGATCCCTTCACCAGCACATCCGGCATGAGGGAGGTAATAAGCGAGTGCGGCGTCAGGTCGGAAAACAAAACAACATGATCAACACAGCCAAGGGCCGCCAGCAAACGGGCCCGGCTTGTTTCACGGTTGACCGGCCGTTCCGGCCCTTTGATGGCGGAAATCGAGGCATCGCTGTTAAGTCCCACCACCAGGTAATCACCCTGCCTGCGTGCCGCTTCCAGATAGGTGACATGCCCTTCATGAAGAATATCGAAACAACCGTTGGTAAAAACCATCCTTCTGCCGCATCGCCGGTAACGGCCCACCTTTTCCAGAAGGTCGGGCAGATCGCAGATCTTGTCCCTGTCCTGAAATCGGTAGGGGGTATGCCCCCCTGTCTGAAATCTTTTGCGGATTGCCTGGAAAAGAAGGGGGTCAAGCGGGGCCAGGCCGTTTTCCATCTCCTCGCCCGCCTCGGCCAGTATCGAGCCGTCCGGCGCGACGATCATGGAATGGCCGCCGAAAGCCGTATTGTCCGTCATTCCGCAGCGGTTGCAGCCGATAACATAAACCTGGTTTTCGATGGCCCGGGCCTGGAGGAGAATGCGCCAATGGTGTATTCTTGCCGCCGGCCACTGGGCGCTGACCGCGATGACGGCCGCCCCGTGCGCCACCTGGCTTGCCGCGAGCTGCGGGAAGCGGAGATCAAAACAAACCAGCCCGGCCGCAACGCCCCAAGGGGTCACCACCGGCAATGGACTGTCACCGGCGGTAAAGTGACGCTCTTCCGCCATGGGGCCAAAGAGCTGCTGTTTGCGGTACGACCCGAGCAGGCCGCCCGGTCCGCAAAAATACAGGGTATTATAATAACAGGTCCTGCCGTCCACAATTTTCTTTTCCGGCAGGGAACCCGCCAGACATATGCGGTGGCGCGCCGCCAGCTCGGAGAGAGCCGCCAGCATGGCATCGGTCATTGCCGCATGGACTTCCAGCTCCTCATAAACGAAACCGGCCGACCAAAGCTCAGGCAGGACAATGAGGGATCCTTCCGGTGGGTCCAGCCGGGCAAGAGCCCCTTTTACCGCCTCCATGTTTTTCCCGGGAAGGCCGGCTTGAACGTCCATCTGGAGAAAGCCGCCATGGGAAGGAAGAGATAACCATGATTCATTACTTGAGTTTTCTGCGCTTTTCATGATAATTTGTCCCTGATTTAAAAATGACCCACCCGTCACACCACATCAAATCATCCGAAGCCATCTTTAATGCAATGGCTTCTTTTTGTAAACGCGCAGAGGAGAAAAACATGGCGATTATCCAGAACCTGTTTCGCAAATCACCTTTTGGCCCGATCGTTCTGCATGCCAAAAAGGTCCACGAATGCGTGGAAATGATCAAACCCCTGATGGAGGCTCTGGCCTATGAAAACTATCCGCTGCTCAGGGAACTGCGGGACAAGGTTTCCAGCATAGAACACGAGGCGGACAAGATCAAACATGATATCCATGAAAACCTGACCAGGCGTTATTTCCTGCCGGTTGACCGGCAGGAGCTGGACGGTTTCCTCGAGTGCCAGGAAAAAATGGCTGACTATGCGGAGGATTTTGCCGTTATCCTCATGATTCGCAAGACACGTCTGCACCCGGATATCCAGGACAAATTTTTTGCCCTGGTCGACCAGATGTTCCAGGTCAGCGGCACCCTGCTGACCGCCGCGGTGGAGCTGAAAAATCTCGCCGAGGTTTCCTTCGGCGGCGCCGAGGCAAAACAGGTCCTTGATCTGATCAAGGATCTGGGCAAGGAGGAATGGAAGGCCGACCGGCTGGCCAGTGATCTGAGCATCGATATCTTTCAGCTTGAAGGCAAGGTAAGCGTTCTTGATATTCTTTTCTACGAAAAAATGCTGCTGAAAATAGGCTCCATCGCCAATGAGGCGGAAAACGCTGGCGACTTTCTCCGGGCGATGATTGCCAAGTAAAAAAAGCAGCCCGACGCCGCACCTCCCTTCAGACCCTTAACAAAGGTTTCCTCATGGAAGTTTATATCATACTTTTCACCGGTCTCATCGGTTTTTACATGGCCTGGACCATCGGGGCAAACGATGTGGCCAATTCCATGGCCGATGCCGTCGGTTCCCAGGCACTGACCATCAAACAGGCAATCATCGCCGCCGGCATCTGCGAGTTCGCCGGCGCCGTACTGGTCGGCTCAAGCGTGACGGAAACGGTACGCCAGGGCATCGTCAACCCCGGCACCATCGCCGCCCTGCCCGGCCTGCGCGAGGGAGAAGCCGCCGCCCTGGTGATTATCGGCATGACCGCCGCCCTGCTCTGCGCCGCTTTCTGGCTCCATTTCGCCACCTGGGCCGGCATGCCGGTTTCCACTACCCACTCCATTGTCGGCGCGGTGGCGGGCTTCGGTATTGTCGCCGCGGGCTGGAATTCGGTCAACTGGAACAAGATGAGCCAGATTGTCGCCAGCTGGTTTATTTCTCCCCTGGTCGGCGGCATTATGGGTTTTCTGCTTTTTACCTTTATCACCAAGGCTATTCTGGGACGCGAGCGCCCGGCCGAGGCGGCCCGGTTTTATTCGCCACCCATCGTCTTTCTCCTTATTACCGTGGTCAGCCTGGCCACCATTTACAAGGGGCTCAACCATGTCATCGACGGAATCGAGTGGCTCTCCGGCACCAACGCCGTCATCGTTTCCATCCTCTTCGGCCTCTTCTGTGCCGCCTTTTCCAGCATCTGGATCAGCAGTCACCTGAAGGGCAAGGAAAAACTGTCCCTCTCCAGGCAGCTTGAGGAGGTGGAAAAAATATATGTGCCGCTGGTGATCATCAGTTCCTGCTCCGTGGCCTTTGCCCATGGCGCCAACGATGTGGCCAATGCCATCGGTCCCTTTGCCGCCATTGCCCATATCATCCAGCACGGTACGGTGGAAATGAAGGTGGGGGTGCCCCTTTCCATCCTGGTGCTCGGCGGCGCGGGCATTGTCTTTGGTTTGGCAACCTATGGCCATAAGGTCATGACCACCGTGGGCACCAAAATCACGGAAATCACCCCTTCCCGCGGCGTAGCCGCCGATATCGCCGCCTCCGCCACCGTTCTCATCTGCACCAGACTGAGTCTGCCTGTTTCCACCACCCATACCCTGGTGGGCGCCATCATGGGCATTGGGCTGGCCCGCGGTTTAGGCGGTATCAACAAATCAGTGATAAAAAAGATTTGCACCTCCTGGCTGATCACCGTTCCCGCCGCCGCCGGTCTGTGCATTCTCTTTTTTATCGTCGGCCGTTATTTTTTCCTTGATTGCCTGATCACCATCGTGCTTGACGCCAGGAAGTAATTGTGCGCCGGATACTCGCTTTTCTCGTCTTTGTCGGCGGAAGTATCGCTTTTTTCCCCTTCACCCCTTCCAGCCTCGCCCTGAGTCCCGCCGAGATTGGCGTTGTCGCCAACCACAATAACGGGGACAGTGTCAGGCTTGCCCGGTTCTACATGGAAAAACGGGGTATTCCGGCGCAAAATCTCATCACCATCACTCTTGATCCGGCTGAACAGTGCGATCGCAGCAGTTATGAGAAACGGATCGCCGCTCCGGTCCGCAAATTTTTAACCTCATTTTCTCCAGCAGGAACAATCAAATGTCTGGTCACCATGTATGGGGTACCGCTTGCCATCACCTCGCCGGCAATGAGCCGGCATGGGGAAAAAACCATCGCCCAACTCAGGAAGAAAAAAGAAACACTTCGCACCTCTGGTGATTTGTTTGAAAACAGTATTGCGGAACTGACAAAACGAATCAGCTATCTGACCAAAACAAGCGACATGCGCGCCTCGGTGGATTCGGAACTGACCCTGGTGCGGCTCAACCAGCCGGTGTCCCATTGGCTGGCCAATCCTTTTTATCGAGGGGAAACGCCTGGATTTGCCTTCTTTGACCAACAGGACGTGGTGATGGTCAGTCGGCTCGACGGCCCAAGCCCGTCGCTTGTCGAAAAAATAATTGAGGATTCCCTTGTCGCGGAAAAGGAGGGCCTCACGGGCGGGGCATATTTCGACGCACGCTGGCCGGATCCGGGATTAAAGGAGGTCACGAGGTACGCCTGGTATGACCGCTCCATCCACCGGGCGGCGGAGCTTGTCGGTAGAAGCGGGGTGGTGGGAAACGTTGTGGTTGACCAAAAAAGCGATCTTTTTCAGCCGGGACCGATCCGCCTGACGGCGCTTTATTGCGGCTGGTACAGCCTGGGCAAATACATTGACGCCTTTTCCTGGCAGAGGGGCGCGGTGGGGTATCACCTTGCCAGCAGCGAATGCTCCACCTTAAAAAAACGGGGAAGCAGGGTCTGGTGCAAAATGATGCTGGAAAAAGGGGCGGCCGCCACCATCGGACCGGTGGGAGAACCCTATGTCGATGCATTTCCACCGCCGGAGCTCTTTTTTTCTTTTCTCACCGCCGGCCGGAATCTGGTGGAAAGTTATTTTTTCAGCCTGCCCCATCTTTCCTGGAAAATGGTGTTGATCGGCGACCCGCTGTATCGGCCGTTTGCAAGGCAAGGACAAGCCAATTAACGAAGCACGATTTTCCCCGCCGTTCCCGCCGTCACCGTGCCGATAACGGCACAGGGCAATTTCCCCTCACGCCCTATCCTCTCGGCAATGACGCGGATCTGTTCCGGGGCCCCGGCAATGAGCAGGCCGCCGGAGGTTTGCGGGTCATAAAAAACCATCTCCAGCGGATCAAGCTCTTCCAGACCGTTCTCCACCCATTTCTGATAAAATTTTTTGTTCTTGTGGGCGCCTTCGGGAATGATGCCCATGGCGGCGAAATCAAGCGTCCCCGGCAAAAGCGGCACGGCGGTGCTGTCGATTTCAATGGTCACCCCGGAGGCATGGGCCATTTCAAACAGATGGCCGATGAGGCCAAAGCCGGTGATATCCGTGCAGCCGTGCGCCCCTATCTCGGCCATGGCTTCGCCGGCCACCCGGTTCAAGGTTGCCATGCAGTCGCTGATCATCACCTCAACCTCTTCAGCGGCGAGCCCGCCCTTGATGGCGGTGGAGAGAATGCCGGTGCCGAGCGGTTTGGTCAGCAGCAAGAGATCGCCGGGACGTGCGCCGGAATTGAGCATCACCTTGTCCGGATGGACCAGGCCGGTGACGGAAAGTCCGTATTTCAGCTCCTTGTCCTCGATGCTGTGGCCGCCGACCAGGAGCGCTCCGGCCTCGGTGATTTTTTCCAGGCCGCCGCGCAGAATGTCCTTCAGCACCGATTTGTCCATATCCGCCAGGGGAAAGGCCACCAGGTTCATGGCGAGAAGCGGTTTTCCTCCCATGGCATAGACATCGCTCAAGGCGTTGGCCGCGGTGATCTGGCCGAAGCGGTAGGGGTCATCGACAATGGGGGTGAAAAAATCCACCGTCTGGATAAGGGCGCATTCGTCATTCAAACGATAGACGCCGGCATCATCACAGCCGTCCGTGCCGACAATCAGATTGGGATCGGTCGGGATATTCAAGCCGCACAGAATAGTGTCCAGGTCCCCCGGACTTATTTTGGCCGCTCAACCGGCCGCCTTGACCGTGCCTGTCAGTTTTATTTTTTTTTGCAATGCCATGTCCACAAAGAGTTTTCTGAAAACGTCCCGGTTTCAGGTTGGATTGATGCTTCCCACGCTTCTTGTGCTCATTAAATCAGACCGCGACCCCTTTCACAATGAGAAAATAAACTTGTTGGTGTCCCTCTTCTTTTGTGGTTAATATTGTTCATTATGAAAAAAACCGTCATTGATATCAAAAACATGAGTTTTGCCTACAACAGCCATGAGATCCTGGAAAATGTCACCTTCACCATCAAGGAACAGGACATGATCGGCATAGTCGGCCCCAACGGCGGCGGCAAAACAACCCTGCTGCGGCTCATGCTCGGCCTGCTCACACCGAACAGCGGCACCATCACCGTGCTCGGCACCTCGCCGGAAAAGGCGTCGTGCCGCATCGGCTATGTTCCCCAGCATCGGATTTTTGATCCGCTTTTCCCTGTTTCCGTGCTGGACGTGGTGTTGATGGGGCGGGTGGGAAAGTCCTGGGGCGGCCGTTTCTCCAGGGAAGACAAGCAGCATGCCCTTGATGCCCTGCGCGATGTCGATCTCTACGACAAGCGGACAATGGCTTTTGCCGACCTGTCCGGCGGCCAGCGCCAGCGCACCCTGATTGCCAGGGCGCTTGCCTCCAGCGCCGAACTGCTTTTTTTCGACGAACCCACCGCCAACGTCGACAGCTTCTCCGAACGGAATCTTTACAATCTGCTCGCCAAATTAAACGAAAAACTGACCATTCTCGTGGTTTCCCATGATGTCGGTTTTGTTTCCAAATACGTCGGCTCCGTGGTCTGCGTCAACAAGGTGGTGCATATCCACCCCACCAGCGCGATTGACGGCACCAATATTCAGGATATCTACGGCAAGGATCTGGCCATCATCCGCCACGACCACCGCTGTTCGGAAAAAGGACACACATGGGTCAATTTATAAGGGATCTGCAGACATACACCTTTCTCCAGTATGCCTTTCTGGCCGGGGTGCTGTCGTCCATCGCCTGCGGCATCATCGGTTCCTATGTCACGGTGCGGCGCATCACATACATTGCCGGGGCAATTTCCCACTGCACCCTGGGCGGCATGGGCGTGGCCCGTTATCTCCAGAAGGAGCATGGTTTTTCCATCACCCCCCTGCAGGGAGCGGTGGTGGCCGCCCTGCTTGCCGCCGTCATCATCACCGTGGTCAAACGCTACACCAGCCAGCGGGAGGACACCGTTTTAAGCGCCATCTGGTCCATCGGCATGGCGATCGGTATCTTTTTCATCAGCAAGACCGGCGGCTACAACGAGGATCTGATGAGTTACCTTTTCGGCGATATTCTCATGGTCTCCCAAAAGGATCTGCTGCTCATCGGCGCCCTTGACCTGATTATTATCGCTGTTGTGCTGCTCTTTTACAACAAGCTGATCGCCATCTGTTTTGACGGGGAGTTTGCCAGGATAAGCGGGGTGAAGGTCGATCTTTTTGAAATGCTTCTGCTGCTCATGATCGCACTTACCGTGGTGCTGCTGGTTCAGGTGGTGGGCATCGTCATGGTGGTTGCCATGCTGACCCTGCCCGCCGCCGCGGCCGGGCAGATGGTGCGGCGGCTGTGGCAGATGATGGTGGCGGCCGTGGTACTCTGTCTTTTCTGCACAACCGGTGGGCTGGCGATCAGTTATCAGCCCGATTTTCCCGCGGGAGCCACCATCATTATTCTGACCGGCATGGTCTATTTTTTAGTAACCATGGTGAAAAAGATCAGGAAGTAAGTTTGTTTGTAGAAGTGCGATATACTGATCATCTGTATAATTACTTGTTACTCTACAGAACAGGAGGTATCTTTGGACCTTGGAACGATTCATCAAGTAGCCTTGAAAGAACTCTGGTCGGGTGAGGCCACACACTTTACCCCGTGGCTTGCCGAACACTTGGATGTATTGGGCGAGAAGTTGGGTATGGACCTTGAGCTTGAGGCCACAGAAGCTTCGGCTGGTGATTTTTCAGCCGATATCGTTGCTCGCGATCTCTCAACCAACAAGCTCGTGGTCATCGAGAATCAGTATGGTGGCACTGACCACAAGCACCTCGGTCAGCTCATCACCTATGCCTCGGTCCTTGGTGCCGGAGCAGTGGTTTGGATCGCCGAGGCCATTCGCCCTGAGCACAAGTCTGCTATGGATTTCTTGAACCAAAACCTGAAGGAGAGTCTGGGCCTGTACGCGGTCAAAGCCTCTGCCATTCGTATAGATGAGTCCAAGCCTGCATTCGTGCTTACCCTTGTGTCGATGCCGAGTGAGGCTTCAATCGCCCAGGACATCGCGCCTGCACCCTCCGAAACCAAGGAACGCTATCGCACTTACTTCCAGGGCTTGATCGACGAGCTCCGCGAAGCCCATAAATTCACAAACGCCCGCGCGGGCCAACCGCAGAACTGGTACACATTCGCTTCCGAAAATTCCAGGGTCTATACATATTCGACTTCCTTCGCGCAAGGTGGCCGAGTAAGGGTTGAGCTGTACATTGACTGCGGTGACAAGACCAAGAACGAGCAACTCTTCGAGTTCCTTCAGCAGCGAAAGCAAGAGATAGAGGGCGCCCTCGGTCTAGATCTCAACTGGGAAAAACTGAAGAACCGTCGAGCCTGTCGTATTGCGGCCTATCGAGATGGAGACATCAATGCCGATTCCGAAACGCTCGCCGATATCAAGAATTGGACGGTTCAGAACTTACTCAAGTTCAAGGCGGTTTTCCCGAACGAGGTGCGGCAGTACACCTTAATAAGCCCAACTAGCGGGTCAATCTGACTGCGAGAAAGTCTACGGTGCTGACGCTACAAGTAGGGATGGCACGGCAGGCCACCCTTATTGTTATGTATGTAAAAGAAAATTTGCATGAGTGATGAAGATAAGAAATATGATGCCATGTTCGATCGTTCCCACGCTCCAGCGTGGGAATGCAGCCTAAGACGCTCCAGCGTCCCGACATAGCGCCAGGCCATGAGCAGAAGCCGATACGTCATCCTGGAGCTGGACAAGCCGCATTTTTTGACTTGCACCGTGGTGGAGTGGTTACCCGTGTTTACCCGCCCCGATGCGGTGCAAATCCTCCTCGATAGCTGGACGCACCAGCGCCAGCACGATGGCTTGCGGCTTTTCGGTTATGTGATCCTGGAAAATCATCTGCATTTTGTGGCCCAGGCACCGCGTTTGGATAAATGCTTGAGCAGTTTCAAGTCGTACACCGCTGCCCGGCTCATCGAGTTGCTGGAAGCGCGCAAGGCGGAGCGACTGTTGGCGCGGCTGCGATTCGCAAAACTGGCGCACAAGCGTGATCGGGAATATCAATTCTGGCAGGAAGGAAGCCACGCCGAAATGGTATTCAGTGAAACCGTGATGCGGGAAAAGCTGGACTATATCCACCGCAATCCGGTGAAGCGCGGCTATGTGGATTTGCCGGAGCAGTGGCGCTATTCGAGTGCGCGGAATTATCTCGGGCAGCCTGGGTTAATCGGCATTGATTCATGGTGCTGAACGATACGGGGCGCTGGAGCGCCCAAGAATGCGTTCCCACGCTGGAGCGTGGGAACGATGAAAAATGAAGATTATAAAAGCAAGACACGCCAGGGAAAAAACATCAGAACTCCATCTCCTGTTTCTGATCACGGGTAAGAAGCGACATCACCGCATCCCGACAGGATTTGTCTTCGTAAAGCACCTTGTGGATCTGCTCGAGAATGGGCATGTCCACCCCTTCCCGTTGCGCCAGCTTCCAGGCCGACCTGGTGGTTTTCACCCCTTCGGCCACCATTTCCATCTCAGCCAGGATTTCCGTGAGTTTTTTCCCCTGGCCGAGCTTGAGCCCCACCGTCCGGTTGCGGCTTAAATCGCCGGTACAGGTGAGCACCAGATCTCCCAGGCCGCCGAGTCCGGAAAAGGTGAGAGGATTGGCCCCCATCTTCACCCCCAGCCTGGTGATCTCGGCAAGGCCCCTGGTGATGAGCGCGGCCCTGGTATTGGTGCCGTAGCCGAGACCATCGCAGATCCCGGCGGCAATGGCGACAATATTTTTCAGCGCCGCGCCCAGCTCCTGACCGATGAGATCGGTACTGGTATAGACCCGCAGCCGTTCTGTGAAAAAGACGGTCTGGATCAGGGCGGCAACTTCTTTATTTTCCGCCGCCACGGTGACCGCGGCCGGCATGCCGGCCGCCACCTCCCGTGCAAAGGAAGGCCCGGTCAGGACGCCGATGGCCGCCTTTTTCCCGGAGCGGGACAGCTCGTCGGCCATCACCTGACTCATGGTCATCAGGCTTTCATTCTCAATGCCCTTGGTGGCGGAAACAACGAGGGCATCGTCCCGCAGCGCGGCAAGAACCCGGGAAAAGACCGAACGATAGACATGGGAAGGGACCACCATGAGAACAAACCCCTTACCGCTGACCACCTCCGCGAGATCACTGCCTGCCGTGATCCCGGCAGGCAACGAGAAACCGGGCAGATATTTTCCGTTCTCATGGTCGCGGTTGATCGCCGCGGCATGCTCGGGCCGATGCGCCCAGAGATGGACCGCATAGCCCTTTTCAGCCAGCAGCTTTGCCAGGGCGGTGCCCCAGCTGCCTGCGCCGATAACCGCTATCTCTTGGCCGGAGGTCGTATTCATCCGTTCGTTTCTTCCACTTCCGCATCGTCTTCATCGTCCCCGGCCTCGGAGGCCGGCACCATGTCCATGGCCACCACTTTTTCCCCGGCTTCGAGGTTGATCAACCTCACCCCCTGGGTGGCGCGACCGATGACCCGCATCGCGCTCATATCCATGCGGATGATTTTGCCGCCATCGGTGATGAGCATGATCTCGTCCTCGCCGGTAAGCTGGCAGGCGCCGACGATTTTGCCGTTGCGTTCGCTGGGCTTGATGGCAAAAACGCCCTTGCCGCCCCTTCTGGTCAGCCGGTATTCCTCAACCGGGCTTCGCTTGCCGTAGCCGTTTTCCGTCACCACGAGAATGGTATGCTCCCGGTTGATGACCACCGCCGCCACCACATGGTCATTTTCAGCCAGGTTAATGCCGCGCACCCCGCTAGCCATTCTTCCCATGCCGCGCACATCGTCTTCATGAAAGCGCACCGCCATGCCGTTGCGGGAAACAAGCAGAATATCCGATTCACCGTCGGTCAAGGCGGCGCTGATGATCTCATCGTCTTCCCTGATGGTCAGCGCGATCTTGCCTCGCCGGATGGGTCGGGCGAATTCGGCAAGCACGGTTTTCTTGATAATTCCCTTTTTGGTGACCATCATCACATAGCACTGGGCCATTGAACAGTCGAAATTCTGCACCGGGAGAATCGCGGCAACCTTCTCATCATCCGACAATTCAAGCAGGTTGACGATGGCCTTGCCCCGGGCAATGCGGCTGGCCAGGGGAATCTCATACACCTTGCGCCAGAACACCTTACCGTGGTTGGTGAAGAAGAGAAAGGTGTCATGGGTGGAAGCGAGATAGAGATTGTTGACAAAATCCTCCTCAACCGCGGTAATTCCCTTGATTCCCTTGCCGCCGCGGCGCTGGGAACGATAAAGATCCACTGAATTTCTCTTGATATAGCCGCCGTGGGTGACGGTCACCACCATGTCTTCCTGCTGGATCATGTCTTCCGGCAGAATTTCATCCGGCGCGTCGATGATCTCGGTCCGCCGCTCATCGCCATACTGCTCCCTGATTTCAACGAACTCGTCGCGGATAATACTCATGACCAGGCTTTCGTCGGCCAGCACCTTTTTATACCAGGCGATTTTTTCCAGCAGCTCGGCCAGTTCGTTTAGAATTTTTTCCCTTTCCAGGCCGGTCAGCTTCTGCAGACGCATATCAAGAATTGACTGCGCCTGAATCTCGGTGAGAGAAAACCGTTCCATCAGGCCCTGCTTCGCTTCCTGGGGATTGGCCGATGCCCTGATCAGCGACACCACTTCGTCCATGTTGTTGAGGGCAACCTGCAGACCCTCCAGGATGTGGGCCCGGGCCTCGGCTTTTTTCAATTCAAAATTGGTGCGCCGATAAACCACGGTTTTCCGGTGCAGCAGGAAATATTCGAGAATCTGCCGCAGGTTGAGAACTTCCGGCTTGGCGTTGACGATGCTTAAAAAGATAATGCCGAAACTTTTCTGCAGGGGGGTCATGATGTACAGCTGATTGAGCACCACCTCGGCGTTTTCATCTTTTTTCAGATCAAGAACGATGCGCATGCCTTCGCGGTCCGATTCATCGCGGATTTCGGCAATTGACTCAATCCTTTTTTCCTTGATCAGCAAAGCAATTTTTTCCACCAGTTTCGCCTTATTCTGCTGATAGGGAATCTCGGTGATGACAATCGACTCGCGGTTTGCCTTTTTGCTCCCTTCGATATGACTTCTGGCCCGCATCAGCACACTGCCGCGTCCTGTTTCATACGCCTCGCGGATACCGGCCCTGCCGCAGATAAACCCGCCGGTGGGAAAATCAGGCCCGGTGATGTAGTCCATCAGCCCGTTCACCGTGATGAGCGGATCATCAATCATGGCAATGAGCCCGTCAATCACCTCTTTCAGGTTGTGCGGCGGGATATTGGTTGCCATGCCGACGGCGATACCGGAAGAGCCGTTGATGAGCAGATTCGGTATCTTGGCCGGGAAAACAACCGGCTCGCTTAACGAGTTATCGTAATTAGGGATAAAGTCGACCGTATCTTTTTCCAGATCAGCGATTATTTCCTGATCCAGCTTGGTCATCCTGGCCTCGGTATATCGCATGGCGGCGGCGGAATCACCGTCCACCGAACCGAAGTTGCCCTGACCGTCCACCAGCGGGTAACGCATGGAGAAATCCTGGGCCATTCTGACAATGGTGTCATAGGCGGCCATATCGCCATGGGGATGGTACTTACCGATGATATCACCGACGATCCTGGCTGATTTCAGATAGGGCCGATTATGGTAGTTGTTCAGTTCCCGCATGGCGAAAAGCGCTCGGCGGTGAACCGGTTTCAGCCCATCTCGTACATCGGGCAGAGCGCGCCCGATGATGACGCTCATGGCGTAATCGAGATAGGATTTTTTCATCTCTTTTTCGATGGAAACCGTTGGTGATAAAACTTCCTCGTTTTCAGTCATAGATACCGCTTTTTATTAGAATTTATATGATGCGAAAATCAGAAGCCGGAAGCCTGAAGAGTGATTTCGGACTGCCGGCGTCTCCAAAGGGATCAGCACTCTATATGTCGAGTTCGGTTACTTCCAGGGCGTGACTGTTGATAAAGTCTCTTCGTGGTTCAACCTTATCCCCCATCAGGGTCGTAAAAATATCATCCGCTCCTTCCGCATCTTCAATTTTTACCTGCAGCAAAACCCTGTTTTGCGGGTTCATGGTGGTGTCCCACAACTGGACGGGATTCATCTCGCCAAGACCCTTATACCGCTGCAGACTGCTTCCCTTGAATGATTCCATCTTCACCTTGTCGAGCAGCTCCCGCCAGTTTTCCACCTCAACATCTTTTTCACCGGTGACCAGGGTAAAACGGGAGGTCAACAGCTCTTTCACCGCGGGGAAGATGGAAATGGCCGAGCGATATTCGGAGATAAGGGGAATCTGCGGACCCACGGTGAGAAACATGTGGGCCTTGTCCTTCACCGCCGCATCGAATTCATAGCAGCTCGTTTTCCAGCGACACGGCCGTAAATTACCGAGAACAAGATTTCCGTCCAGCTGTAATGTGTTCCGCAGCCGGGAAACAAATTCCTGATCGGCGAACTGATCCGCCGTGTGGATTCCCTGCTCCAGGAAAAAATAAACAATATCTTCCCAGACATTGATTCTCTGCAGAAAATCGGTCAGCTTCTTGTAGTTGGATAAATTTCGCAGTACATGAACAACGTCCTGTTCTTCAATAAATTTTTCACCGTTGAGCCGTATCTTCATGTTGGCGCTGGCCTGCTGAAAGAGAAAGATATTCAGATCTTCCTCGCCGCTGAAAAACGTTTCTTTCTTGCCTTTTCCCAGGCGATACAGGGGGGGCTGGGCAATATAAACATGGCCCTTTTCCACCAGAAGCGGCATCTGCCGGTAAAAAAAGGTGAGCAGCAGGGTACGGATATGGGCTCCGTCAACATCTGCGTCGGTCATGATGATGACCTTATGATAACGCAGTTTGTCCTCTTCAAAATCATCCGCTCCCACCCCGGTTCCCAGGGCGGCAATGATCTGCTTAATCTCTTCGCTTGCCAGTATTTTATCGAACCGGGCCTTTTCCACGTTCATGATCTTGCCGCGCAGCGGCAGGATAGCCTGAAAAGCGCGGTCGCGCCCCTGTTTGGCGCTGCCGCCGGCGGAATCACCCTCCACCAGAAAAATTTCCCTTTCCTGGGGAATCTTTGACTGGCATTCCGCAAGTTTGCCGGCCATCAGCAGATCAATGCCGGAACCTTTTTTGCGGGTCAGTTCCTTGGCGCGCCTGGCTGCTTCGCGGGCCCTGGCGGCATCCACCGCCTTGGCGAGTATCTTTTTCGCCTCCTGGGGATTTTTTTCCAAAAAAATGGTCAGTTTTTCATTACAGATTGACTCGACAATGGATTTTACTTCGCTGTTGCCGAGTTTTGTTTTGGTTTGTCCTTCAAACTGCGGATTGGGAACCCGCACGGAAATCACACAGGTCAGTCCTTCCCGGACATCGTCGCCGCCCATTTTTTCACGCAGATTTTTCGGGACAATATCGTCGGTGGCATAGCGGTTGATGCATTTGGTCAGCGCGCCGCGAAACCCGGTGACATGGGTGCCGCCTTCCTTGGTGGGGATATTGTTGACAAAAGAAAACAACCGCTCTGAATAGCCGTCATAATACTGGAAAGCTATTTCCACCTGAACATCTTCTTTTTCACCGCTGAAAAAGATCGGATTTTCATTGATCGGGGTGCGTTTTCTATTGAGATACTCCACATAGGAAACAATGCCGCCCTTGTAATGAAATTCATCCTCCGCCCCGCTGCGGTCATCCTTGAGCAGGATTTTAACTCCCTTGTTCAGAAATGCGAGTTCGCGCAGGCGGGCTTGAATGATCTCATATTTATATTCCGTTGTTTCGGTAAATATTTCCGGATCAGGCAAGAAGGTGATGGTTGTGCCGCTCAAGGTTGTTTCTCCCACAACCTGAACTTCCGATTCTTTTATGCCGTACCGATATGTCTGCTCGTAAATAAAACCGTTTCTCTTTATCTGTGCCTTTGTCTTGATACTCAAGGCGTTCACCACGGAAACACCGACACCGTGCAGACCACCTGAAACCTTGTAGGAGGAATGATCGAATTTTCCTCCGGCGTGCAGGGTGCAGAGAACAAGTTCGAGTGCGGAAACGCCTTCCGTCGGATGCATTTCAACGGGAATACCCCTGCCGTTGTCTTCAACCGAAACCGAACCGTCAAGTTGAAATGTGACCTTTATCCGGTTACAATGTCCTGCCAGGGCTTCATCAATACTGTTGTCGACAACCTCATAAACCAGATGGTGAAGACCGCCTTCACCCGTATTGCCGATATACATGGAAGGTCTTTTCCTTACCCCTTCCAGTCCGGATAGAACCTTTATCTGTTCCGCACCATAATCGTTTTGTTGTTCTGTCAAAATTTTTCCCTCGAAACCGGTATTTCTGATTTAATAGTGAAACAAAATTTAACGCGTTTTCATATTTCCATCGGCATGATGATACTTATAAAATCAGGTTCGTTTTCCGAATATATCATGCATGGCTTATCTTTTCCGGAAATAAAAATTTTCACATCTTCCGCTGTCATCACCTGCAGCGTATCTATGAAATATCTGCCGTTAAATCCAAGCTTCAGTGGTTCGCCCGTGTAGTTGATCGGATGGTTTTCCTTGGCATTGCCTAAATCCATGCTTTGGGAACTCAGGATTATTTCATTGTTTTCCATCACGCATTTGACGACATTGAATCGATCTTCGGTAAAAAGATTCATTCGTTTCATGGCATTGAGAAGTGTGAGTCTTTTTATTTCAATAAAATTATCTTTGTTTATTATCTTAAGAAGATTTCTGAAATTGGGGAAATCCCCATTCATGAGGCGAATGATAAGAATTGCATTTTTGCTTTTCAGCACTGCCTGCTTTTCTTCAAAACCAAGCAACACCTCTTTGAAATTTTCACAGAATTTTTTTATTTCCTGCACACCCTTCCTGGGAATAAGGGTTGTTTTTTCCAGATGAAAACGGGAGATATCGCCTTCAATCTCTTTTTTCATCAAGGAAAGCCGGTGACCGTCGGAAGAAACCATGCGAAGAAAGTTTTTAGTGTCCTCTTGCTCTTTTTCAACCAGAACGCCGGTCAGGGTGAAATTGCTTTCCGTATCTGAGGCAACGGAAAAAATGGTTTTTTCGATAAGATCTCTGATATCATCGGAATTGACCTTGATCAAAAAATCTTCATCATACTCGGGGAAAGAAGGAAATTCCTCCGCGGCCATTCCGGCCATATTGTAATCACTGCTGTCCGCCGTGATTCTAACCCAGTTATTTTCCCTTTCCTCCAGATGAATATGAGAGGAATTTGATTCCCGGACAATTTCAAAAAGTTTTTTTGCCGGCAAGGTCAATTTTCCCGGGGAAAGAATTTCCGCCGGTATGTCCAGGCGTATCCCTATCTCAAGATCGGTTCCGGTCAATTCCAGAAAATCAGCTTTGCTGCGCAACAGGACATTGGATAAAATAGCCATTGTTCCTGTTTTTCCCGTTACATTCTGCATAGCTGCGAGTGCCGACAATAAATCTTCCCGAGCAATATTAAGAACAAGAGACATAGATAACCTTTTTAAATGGATTGGGTGGAAGGTGGTTTTTCAACCAAGGAAGTTTAAAAAAATAAGATATTTTAAAAAATACTTTATTGTTATTAAATCTGTTATAATGTGGATAAATGATATAACAGATTAATTTAATTATATTTTTTAGTAAGATTAGGTTTTGTTTAAGTTTGTGATAATTTACGCTGAAAAACTTATCAACAGGTTATCGGGATCAATTCAACACGTTGTGAAGGAGTCCCCTCGGAAAAACAATAATTATCACTGAAAAACAAAATGTTACGATGCGAAATTATAGTTTAAAACGCAAAAAAATTCAATACTAATAGTGCAAGTAAAATTCTTTTTCGCGTTTCTTTTTTTTATATAAAAAAATAGAAAAATCAATTAGTTAAAAAATAATTTTCATTTTCCGAAATGAGACGAAAATCCCGCATAAACGAGTTCGTCGAACTCATCTCCAATATCATGGAATCCTTTACAGCCATAGTCTTTCTGGTTGATGAAAATGAAACCGATTTGTTACGAATAAAAGCCTTTTATTCTCTCAGTAAAAATATTAAAGAAGAATGCCTGTTGCGAAGTGGGGAAGGTATTGTCGGGTGGGTGTTTCGGGAGCAGAAAACCGTTCTGGCCGCATACTTTGATAAAAGAGACGCAACCACGCTTCAATTTTATGATAAAGATGAAGAGATAAAGTCGCTGCTGGCCGTTCCTCTCGCGGGAAAAGCAGGGGTTCTCTATGTCGACAGTAAAAAAAGTTATGTTTTTACCGAAGAACGCGAGAAAATATTGAAACAAATGGGTCATATTCTTTGTTCCATTATAAATACGGAAAATGAAATTAAGGAAAAAAGGACCAATGAAAAATTACTTTCATTTTCTTTAAATATTAACGAAATAACAGTTAATACAAAAAACAGAAAAGAATTTGTTGAGAAAATATTATATCAAATGTTTGATATGTTTTGTTTGGGTATAGTAGTATTTTTGATCGAAAGTGAAAAAATCTATTATTTGTATAATTCAGATAATAAAAAACATTTTAATGAATCAAATTTTGATTTTTATGATAAATATGGATTGTCAGGTTGGATTATAAAAAATAATCAAGAATTACTTCTTGAAAAAATAAGTAAAAATGAAAAATCATATATCGTAAACAAAAATGAAAAGTTTGATGATTTAACAAATTTTTTAGGATTACCTCTTTTTTTAGATGAAAAAAGAGGTGTTATTTCCTTTGTCAAAAAAAATAATGAAAAATGGTTATCAAAAGAAAAAAAACTTTTGACTTTTATAAGTGATCTTTTTTTTAAGGAATATTTTCAAAAAAATGAGCCTGTTTAAGTTACCTGCACTTTTTTCAAAAAATATGGCAATGGATCTGGGCACAGCCAATACCCTTATTTATGTCAAGGGTCAGGGAATCGTGCTGAATGAACCGTCGGTTGTCGCCTACAATACCTATTCAAAAGAAATACTTGCGGTGGGGAAATCGGCAAAAAAATACCTGGGAAGGACCCCGCAGCATATAAGTGCTGTTCGTCCCATGAAAGACGGGGTGATAGCTGATTTTGTCGTCACCCAGGCCATGATTCGCCATTTTTTTCTGAAAATTCAAAGGATGAGCCGTTTCTTTAAACCGAAGGTGGTTATCTGTGTGCCGACCGGCATCACCCAGGTGGAAAAAAAGGCGGTGGTCGAGGCTGCTGAAGAAGTGGGATGCGGCAAGGTGTATCTGATAGAAGAACCGATGGCGGCTGCTATCGGTGCCGGTCTCGATGTCAGTGAAAACAGAGGAAGAATGATCATTGACATCGGAGGCGGAACCACGGAGGTGGCGGTCATCACCATGTCGTCGGTGGCTTATTGCGAATCGATCAAGGTGGCCGGTGATGAACTCAATGAAGCCATTATCCGCCATCTCCTGACCAAACATAAGATATATATCGGCGAAAACAGTGCGGAAAAATGCAAAATAGAGATTGGCTCCGCCCTTGATACCCACGGGTATTTTGACTCCTACAGTCTTATCGGCAAGGATGCGTTAACCAGCAATCCGAAAGAGGTGTCTCTCACGTCCGAGGAAATACGAACGGCGTTGCGGGAGCCGGTCAAGGCCATTGTTGAAGCGGTGCGGAGGGCTCTGGAAAAAACCCCGACCGAACTGGTGACCGATATTTACGAGGAAGGAATTTATATGGCGGGCGGCGGCTCCCTGCTGCGTGGTCTTGACAAGCTGATAGAGCGGGAAACCAAGATTGACTGTCATCTCACCAGTGATCCGCTTCTTGCCATTGCCATGGGCAGCGGCATTGCCCTGGAAAATCTGAAAGGGTATAGAAAGGTTTTTATTAATTAGGGCAAACCCTGCTTTGGACTATTTTGTTATGGCTGCCTGTGCCGTTTCCGCCATCCTGATGACGACATCACATTGTGACCGCGGCCCCCAAGGATGAAAAATATTCCTTCAGCCTTTCTGCAACGACTTGATCCCCTTTTGCAAGAAGCCTTGGCCGGTAATGTTTTTTCCGGTGCCGCGGTGGGCCTTTGTTTGCCCGGAGCAGGGGAAAAAAGATTTTCCTCGGTATGGGGCAAGAGTTCGCTCCTGCCCGGCTCACCCCAAATTACCAAACACACTCTTTTTGATCTCGCCTCCCTCACCAAACCGCTGGCCACCACCCTGGCTCTTCTTTGTCTTGAGCAGGAAGGCAAAATAGTACTTGATGAAAGTCTGCCTTCTCTTCTGGAAAAAGAAGACGCATGCGCGGGCAAACAAGATATTACCCTGCGGCATCTGCTTAATCACTGCTCCGGTTTTGCCGCCCATCGTCCTTATTTTAAAGAGCTCATCCACATTGATCCGCAACAAAGAAAAAATTGGCTGCTTGATGCCGTTTTACGGGAAAAGCTTGCCTATCAACCGGGCACCAAGAGCGTCTACAGTGATCTGGGCTTTATTCTCCTGGGTCTGATTGTTGAGAAAAAGTCCGGTTTCGCCCTGGACAGCTATGTGCAGCAGGTCGTGATGGAGCCAGTTGGGCTTGGCGGCACAATTATTTTCAATCCCCTGGAAAAGAAAAAAAATGATTTTGCCGCAACGGAACGCTGTCCATGGCGGAACAGGGTGCTTCGGGGAGAGGTGCATGATGATAATACCTTTGCCGTGGGCGGGGTGTCGGGGCAGGCGGGATTGTTCGGTGATGTTGACGGCGTTCTTGCGCTTGTTTCCCTGTTGCTTGGTGTTTTGACAAAGAAACAACATCATCCGTCATTTTCCGCGGACCGGCTGCGACACTTCTGTCACAGGCAGGATATGGCGCCCGGCAGCAGCTGGGCGCTCGGGTTTGATACGCCGTCGCCGGAAGGGTCATCCGCCGGCAGCTTTATAAGTGCAAACAGCGTCGGTCATCTCGGTTTTACCGGCACCTCATTCTGGATTGATATCGACAGGGAGGTTGCCGTTGTCCTGCTGACCAACCGCGTGCATCCCACCAGGGAAAACAATCTGATAAAACAATTTCGGCCGCGCTTTCATGATACGCTGTTTGCCGCGCTTTCCTGATCCGGGTTCTTTTTTTCCGGAAACATGTTCAGGATGGCATCGCGGTTGGCCGCGACCACCCCTCTTTCCGTTATCAGCGCCGTGACCAGCCGCGCCGGGGTGACATCGAAACCGTAATTAAGCGATCTGGTGTTTTCCGGTGGAATCAGCACGGTTTCCATCCTGTGTTGCGCGGTAAGACCGGAAACGTAATTGACCTCATCCCCGGAGCGCTCCTCAATGGGAATATCGCGAATGCCGTCCCGAAGCTCCCAGTCAAAGGTTGAAGATGGAAGCGCGACATAAAAAGGTACATTGTTGTCCCGCGCCGCCAGGGCCTTCAGATATGTTCCTATTTTGTTGGCCACGTCGCCGGTGAAGGTGGTGCGGTCCGTGCCGACAATGACCAGATCCACCATGCCGTGCTGCATGAGATGTCCGCCGGTATTGTCGGCGATCAGGGTGTGCGGCACCCCTTCCTCCTTCAGTTCCCAGGAGGTCAGCCGGGCGCCCTGCAGCCAGGGTCGGGTTTCATCGACATAGACATGTACCTTGATGCCCGCGTGGTGCGCGGCATAGATGGGCGCGGTCGCTGAACCGAAATCAACAAAGGCCAGCCAGCCGGCATTGCAGTGGGTCAGAATATTGACCGGTTTCCCACCTTTTTTCCGGCTGATCGCCTCGATCAGCCGGAGACCGTGCTTTCCTATTTGCCGACAGAACAAGGCATCTTCATCGGCGATGCAACAGGCGGTGCGGAATGCGTTTTCGGCTTTTTCCTTTTTTCCGTGTGCTTTATGTATTTCCGTCAGCTGTCTTTCCACCGCCCAGGCGAGATTTTTCGCGGTGGGCCGGGTTGCCAGCAGTTTTTCCGCGCACTGTTCGATAAAATCATCAGGATTTTTTTCAGGTGCGGAAAGAGCGGCGCAATACATGCCGAATCCGGCGGCGGCGCCGATAAGTCCTGCGCCCCGCACATGCATTTCGCGGATGGCCGCGGCAAAATCATCAATGGTGTGAAGGTCTTCAATGAGAAACTGATGGGGAAGAAAACGCTGGTCGATGATCTTGATGATGGTTTGGTTGTCGGGATCCGGCCAGATGGTGCGGTAATGGCGATTGTTAATTTTCATGTTTCAGGCTTTCGCTATCGGCGATAAGATTGACGGAAATGGGTTTGCGTTGAAACCTTAAAGAAATTTGCTGAGCAGAAAGAAGGTGAGAAGACCCAAACCTATGGATCCGTAAATAACCAGTCAGGGCGTGCAATTGCTGCTTTTTATTATTTTTTTTATGAAAATGATTCCAACGGCAACGGAAATTATGGCATAGATGACTGTTTTCATTGGTTTTTCCCGGCGGTTAAACTGCTGTTCGTTTGCCGGCTTCATATGACGGCAGTATATTTTTTGCTATGTAATCAACGTTATCACGTTATGCGCATGAGTTCAATCATTGGAAAAATGGCAAAATCAGGCAGATATTTCAGGGAGGCCCTGCTTGATCTCTGTTTTCCGCCCTTTTGCCTCGCCTGCAACGAATCACTGGCGGACGGCACCTTTCTTTTCTGTGACGAGTGTTTCGGCAAAATAAAATTCATCAAGGGCCCGTACTGTTTCTGCTGCGGCAGGCCATACGCTTCCGGTGAAAATCATCTTTGCTCCCTGTGCCTGAAAAAAGGCAGGCATTTTCACCTGGCACGTGCCGTTGTTCTCTATAACGAAACCGTGGCTGTGTCTATCCGTGCCTTCAAATTCAGGGGCAGAAAGGCCGCTTTGTCGACCTTTCAGAAGATGAAAGAACAGAGCCTGTGCTGCCGTGACCTCGGCGATCCGGACATCATCATCCCCGTTCCCCTTCATCCCAAGCGCCTGCGGAAGCGGGGATTTAATCAGGCGCTGCTGCTCGCCCGCCTCTTTTTTCCCGATCAAGGGGGGAAAATTGAAAAATCCCTTTTGCTGCGCCGGCGTGATACGGTTTCCCAGACCGGCCTTGACGGCATGTCCCGCCGCAAAAATATGAAGGATGCCTTTGTCGTCAAGCGGCCGGATCTGGTAAACGGAAAACATGTCATCGTGGTGGACGATGTCTTCACCACCGGCACGACGGTGGATGAATGTGCCAGAGTGCTCATGGCGGCGGGGGCAAAACGGGTTGAGGTGCTGACCCTGGCCCGGGTTGATAAATAGGCACGCCTTTGCCGATCAAGGAAAATCCGCCACAAAGGTCACAGGCCGTTGAGGTTGGCTGCGTAGTGCCGCACACCATCGGCGATATGACGGGCCACCGCTTCAAGATAGCGATCATCCCGCAGCCGTTTTTCGTCTTCACTGTTGCTTAAAAAGGCGATCTCGGTGAGAACCGCCGGCATCTGGGCGCCGATCAGGACGATGAACGGCGCTTTCTTTACTCCCAGGTTGTTGACTCTGTATTGCCGGTTCAAACCGGTTATCAGCGTGTTCTGGACACTGCCGGCAAAGCGGACCGACTCTTCTATCTTGCTGTTTTGCATCAGGTCTTGCAAGATATTCTGCAGATCGCTGAGCCGGCTTGCCGATGCGGCATTTTCCAGGGCCGCCGCCTGCATCTCCTCCCGGCTGGTGGCAAGACTGAGATAATAGGTTTCCACGCCGCTGGCGCTTCTGTTCTCGGCTGAATTGGCATGAATGGAGAGAAAGAGATCCGCGTCCCGTGTGTTGGCAATGGCGGTTCGTTCCTCGAGCGGCAGAAAAACATCCCTGTCCCGGGTGAGAATGACATTGAAAGCAGTTTCCTTCCGCAGGATGTCCGCCACCTTTTTCGCCACTTTCAGCACGATGTCCTTTTCCTTGAGACCGTTGTTTCCCAGGGCGCCGGGATCCTTGCCGCCGTGTCCCGGATCGATGACGATGTTTTTCACCCCGAGCCCGAACTGCTCGGCCAGGGTGGGCAACCGGTCCGCGGTCCTGGTTTTCACTTTTGCCGGTGTCGTCTTCGGTCTGATCTGCGGCGGTTTCTTTGCCTGCTGCCGTGTGCCGGTAACGTCGATCACCACCCGGAACGGGTCGTCAAGGGCAAAAACCTTGTGACTGCCCACCGATTCCGTATCAAGCACCACCCGCACCGTGTCCTGATTGAACTGGGCCCCTCGCACCCGTTTCAGCAGGCCGTCGCTGATGGGGATGGGGTTCTGAAAGGTCGGCGCTATCCGGCAGTTGAAGAGATCAATATAAAGCCTTTTGGGCAGGCCTTTTTCCGCCGGCAAAAAGGCTTCCTTGAACTGAATCGGCTCGCTTGTTTCAATGACAATGCGGGTATAGTCCTTGGTTGACCAGAATTTGATGGGCTGGCTGAGGTGTGCCGGGGCGGATTGCTGCCTGGGGCTGCTTTGCGCGGCACCGTTTTGGGGAAAAGTTTTTATTTCCCGCAGTTTGTCCGCCGCCGCGGCCGCCATGTCGCCCTGGGGGTAAACGGTGATAAGGCGGGCAAGGAGCATTTCCGCCTTTTTGCCGTTTTCCTTTTTATCGATGGAGATGACGGCGAGATGAAAAAGCGCGTCATCCGCCAGGCTGTGCCCGGGAAAGATCATGGTCAGATCTTCATAATAGCCGGCTGCTTCGGTCAGGTCATGGGAATCATGAAAACGGTCATACATCTCATTGTAGATTTTCCCCAGCATATAAAGACAAAAAGGGGCCTTATCGTGCCCCGGGTCCTGATGATAGGCCTTCTGGAACATTTTTACGCCGTCCAGCCAGCGCATGCGCTCCCGTTCCCCCTTGTTGAAGATGAGGTTGTTGTAAAAAGTCGCTGCTTTCCGGTAACGCTTTTCAGTCAGGGTGGAAGAATGCACGGCCGCGCTGTTGCTTGCCGGCAGGAGCAGACCGATCAGCAGAAAAAAAAGCAGACACAGGCAAACCGATCGGTTACGCATCTTTTTTCAGCTCATAAAGAAGGTTCAGGGCATCAAGGGGGGTTACATGGTCCAGTTCGATTTCCCGGATCTTTTTTCTGAGCGGATCGTCTTCCGGCGGGAAAAGGGCGAGCTGGCTCGGATGATTGGCGCGGGTTTTCTTATCAGGGGCGATGCGCGGCGCCCCTTCGCTGTTCAGTTCCTCTTTTTCGATATTGTGCAGCAGCTCCTTGGCCCGCTCCACCACCCTTTTGGGCACCCCGGCCAGTGCCGCCACCTGGATGCCGTAACTCTTGCTGGTGCCGCCGGGCAGCAGTTTATGGAGAAAGATGATGCTGTCATTCCACTCCCGTACCGCGATATGGAAATTCTGCACTCGGCTGTGGGTGAGACTCAGTTCGATCAGTTCATGGTAATGGGTGGCGAAGATGGTTTTCACCCCCTTGCCGTTGACGTTCGCCAGGTGTTCGGTGACCGCCCAGGCGATGGAAAGCCCGTCGTAGGTGCTGGTTCCCCGGCCGATTTCATCGAGCACCACCAGGCTTTTTTCCGTGGCGTTGTTCAAGATGTTGGCGGTTTCATTCATCTCCACCATGAAGGTTGACTGTCCGCGCCGCAAATCGTCCATGGCCCCCACCCGGGTGAAAATACGGTCAACCGCACCGATGCGGGCGGACGAGGCCGGGACAAAACCGCCCATCTGCGCCATGAGCACGATGAGTGCGGTCTGCCGCAGCACGGTGGATTTGCCCGCCATATTGGGGCCGGTGATGATCAGCACCTCCCGGCTTGTCTGGTCAAGATGAATATCGTTGGGAACAAAGCGGCCGACCGGCAATGCCCGTTCAATCACCGGGTGGCGTCCCTCGCGGATGATAATCTCTTCACCGTCGTCAACCTGGGGCCTGATATAATTGTAACGCCGCGCCACCTCGGCCATGGTGGTAAAGTAATCCACCCGGGCGATAAAGGAGGCTGTCTGGAGAATCCGTGAACTCCGGGCGGCCACCTGCTCCCTGATCCGGCTGAAAAGCTGATATTCAAGCTCAACCCGCTTTTCCTCGGCGCCGAGAACCTTGCTTTCAAACTCCTTCAACTCCGGGGTGATGAATCGTTCGGCATTGACCAGGGTCTGCTTGCGGATAAAGTTTTCCGGCACATTGGCCAGCTGCCCCTTGCTCACCTCGATAAAATAACCGAACACCTTATTAAAGCCGATCTTGAGCTTGGCGATGCCGGATCGCTGCCGCTCCTGTTCCTCCAGGGCAAGAATATGTTTTTTGCCGTCGGTCATGATGGAGACCAGATCATCGAGTTCCGGGTCGTATCCGGGCCGGATCAGTTTCCCCTCCCGCAGGGTCACCGGGCAATCCTCGCGAATGGCCTGTTCCAGAAGATGGTGGATATCCTCCAGGCAGTCAAGGTCGCGGCTTTCCTCCCGGAGAATGCCGCTGGTGTGGGATGCAAGCCGCTGCAGCCCCGGCAGCAGGGCAAGCGACTGTTTGAGCGCGTTCAGATCACGGCCGTTGGCGCTGCCCAGCACCACCCTGCTGTTGAGTCTTTCCAGGTCATACATGCCGGACAGGGCTTCCCGCAGGTGCCGGCGCAGTTCTTCGCCGTTTACCTCGGCGTCGATCTTCCCCTGGCCCGTCAGGGCGGCCAGGGAGGGACCCATCTTATCTTTGCCCTCGCAGAGAAAGGAAACCGTTTCAAGCCGTTTGTTGATTTCACCGGTGTCGCGCAACGGGAAAAGCAGATTTTTTTTCAGCAGCCGCGCGCCCATCGGCGTGCGGGTATGATCGAGTGTGGCCAGCAGCGATCCTTCCCGCTGGGCGCCGATGATGGTCTGGGTCAGTTCGAGGTTGCGGCGGGAGGAGTCGTCAACCAGCAGGACGTTGTCCCGTTCAATGGCAACGAGGCGCTCGATATGGGCCAGATCCGTTTTCTGGGTTTCCTGGATATATTTGAGCAGGGCGCCGGCTGCGGATACGCCTTCCTGGAAATGATCACAACCGAAGCCGGCCAGATTGGCGGTGCGAAAATGCTCCAGCAGGGTTTCTCCGGCCGTGTCCCGGTGAAAGGAAAAATGCGGTCGCCTGGTCAGGCAGGTCTGCGGCAGAGAGGGGGTGATGTCCGTGAGATACTCGGCCTCGTGGTCGGCCAGCAGCAGTTCGGCCGGCGCAAAGCGGGTCAGCTCATCCAGCAGTTCTTCCGGCGTATCGTATTCGCCCAGCAGAAATTCGCCGGTGGAGAGGTCAATCAGACTCAGTCCCCAGGCCTGGCGGTGGTAAAGCGCCGCAACATAGCGGTTCGATTTTTCATCAAGGATCTGCTCATCCGTTACCACCCCCGGGCTGATGACCCGGACCACTTCCCGCTTCACCACCCCTTTGGCCTCTTTCGGATCCTCCACCTGCTCACAGATCGCCACCCTGAATCCGTTGTTGACCAGTTTGGCCAGATAGGAGGAGGCGGCATGAAAAGGAACACCGCAGAGGGGAACCCGGTTTTCGTCATCCTTGCCGCTGCGCGAGGTCAGGGTGATGCCCAGCACCCGGGAGGCGGTGACCGCGTCTTCAAAGAACATCTCGTAAAAGTCGCCCAGACGGTAAAAGAGGATGGCGTCCCGGTGCTGCTCCTTGATCTCCATATACTGCCGGAGCATCGGCGTTATTTTCGGCTGGTTCGTCATGATGGGGAATGGTCCTGAAAATCGGGCAGCAGCATGTCATAGGTCTGGTCGATATGCTGGGGGATGGTGCGGATGTCGCTGATGACCGTCATGAAATTGTGGTCGCCCAGCCAGCGGGGCACCAGGTGAAAATGAAGATGATCCGCCAGGCCAGCTCCGGCGACGGCGCCGATGTTCAGGCCGATATTAAAGCCGTCGGGGCGCAGATGTTTTTTCAAAATAGCCTCGCTGCGGCGAATATGTTCCATGAGGGCGGCAGCCTCCCGGCTGGTGAGATCCGTCAGATCGGGAGCATGACGGACGGGGGCCACGAGAAGATGGCCGTTGGCGTAAGGAAAACGGTTGAGCAGGATTACTACCTCGCGGTCGCGATACAGCATCAACTCCTTTTTGTCGCAGCTCCTGTCCGGAGACCGCTCGAAAAGGCAGCCTGGTTCACGTTTTTCCGAGCCCAGGATATATTCCATCCGCCATGGGGTCCACAGATTCTTCATCGTTCACCGAAACTGCGGGACATCAAGGATCCGGCCGGTAAGCGCGGTTCCGGTTTCCAGCAGCGCATAGGTGCCCGGCGCGCCGTAGCGGCCCGAGCCCATGAAGCTTCCGGGGTTAATGAAAAGAATATCGTAGAGATGGCGGCACACCGGCCGGTGGGTATGGCCTGAAACGATACAGTCAACATCGGGAAATTCCCGGAGCAGAAAATCCTCCACATGGTGGCGGTAGCCCATGCCGTGGATCAGGCCGATGGAAAAACCGTCGATGCGGACAACCTTTTTTTCCGGCAGGCTGTTACGGGACGAGGCGTGGCACATATTGCCGTGCACCGCATGGACTTCCTTGCCCCGGAAGGCATCGAGGATACTGATGTCGGTGAGGTCGCCGGCATGGAGAATGACCGACGCATCGGCAAAACAGAGATCCACCGCTTGTTGAAAAGGGGGATCACGCCGGATCATGTGGGTGTCGGAAAGAATGCCGATTTTGGTTGTCATTTCTTCCCTTCATCCGATTGGCTGCGGCCTTCGAGAATTTTCTCCGCCTGCTCGATGCCGATTCCGTCAACCAGGCAGCGCTTGTGGCGGCTCTGCCGGCCGCTGATGATGGTGACGGAGGATTTTGTCACCCCGAAAAGTTTGGCGAGATAGGCAATCACCGCCTTATTTGCCTTGCCCTCCACGGGAGGGGCGGTCAGGGCGATTTTCAGTTCATTGCCGTGCAGACCGCAGACCGTATTTTTTGAGGACTTGGGCTGGATGTAGAGGGCGAGCGCAACCGATCTGTCGGAAACCGCCTCCATAAAACTCATTTCACCTTGACGTTTTCCAGAAGATCTTCGTCATAGTGGCCGTCAATGGCGATCTTCGGTTCATGTTCTTCGTCCAGGGGGTCATCAAGGGCAAACAGCATATCGCCTTCCAGATCGGGAATGGTCAGGTTCTTTCTTTCTTCTTCAGACTCAGGCTCAAGGGATTCATCGTCAATCAGGGCGCGGGCCATCGCTTTTTGCGTTTTTTCCTTCACTTCCTCGGTGTGATCGATTTCTTGCGGCAGATCTATTTTTTCATAAAGCGAATCAAGATCATCCTCTTTTTCAACCTCCCCCGGACTCTCCGTGATATCGGACTGCAACAGGGAAATCGGACTGTTTTCCTCGGCCGCCGGATCCCGGTCAAGGCGGTTGAGGTAATCCTGCAGATAGGCTTTCAGGTCGTATTTAATCTTTTCCTTGCTTTCCCGCAGCTCTTTTATCTGCTGCTGCAGGGTCTCCTGCTCTTCTTTTCCCGCCGCGCGCAGACGTTCGATTTTCTTTTCCGCCGCGCTCAGCATTTCCTGTGATTCCCTGCGGCTTTTTTCCATCATCTCGTCGGCAATCTTCTGGGCGGAAATAATGGCATGCTGGAAGGTTCTCTCCTGGGAATGAAACTCCTTGATGGTCATCTCCAGTTTGTCGACCTGTTCCTTGAGCAGTCTTTTTTCATCCTGCAGCAGGGCGTAATTTTCGGCAATGCGCTCGAGAAAGGCATCAACCTCTTCAACATCAAAACCGCGAAAACGGACATGAAACTGTTTTGTTTGGATATCTTCAGCAGTCAGCGACATACGCGCTCTCCTTGGACCTTAAAGTGTAAAGAAAATAATAGTGCATCAACCAAACGACCTGGCTATTCCGTGCAGGGTCGGAACAAGAAAGCTCTGCAAAAAAAGTATGACAAGAATAAGGATCATCGGCGAAAAATCAATTCCACCGACCGAGGAAAAGGGAATGATCCGTCTGATTTTTGATAAAACCGGTTCGGTGATGTCGTAGAGAAAACGGACGATGGGGTTATAGGGGTCGGGATTGACCCATGATATGATGGCCCGCCCGACAATAACCCACATGTAGGCGCCGAGAATAAAGTTTATCAGGTTGGCCACGGCACTGATAAAATTGCTGATTACAAACATGTTTTCTTCCTTATGATTCGGGAGTTACCCTGTGGATCTGGTTGCAAGTATGACGGCTTCGCATTCGTCCCGCCGTCGCTTCCGCGCGATGAGGTATCATGGAGTTTCATGCGCGAGCGGATGCGGGGTTTTGCCGCGACCGTCACAGAATGGTGTTGCAGATCTCCATGACCGCCATGCTGGCTTTTGCCTTGGGCTGGGAAACCAGAAACGGCTTCTGGCGGCGGACAGCCTGGGCCACCACGTTGTCCTGGGGAATGGCGCCCCGGTAATTGGGCGTGATTTTCAGGAAATTCTGCAAAACAGCACTCATGCTGTTAAAGACCTCCTGCCCCTCTTTTCTGCTTTTCACGTTATTGACGATCAAGTGGAAATTACTCTTATTATAACGTGTTTTCAAGACTTTAATCAATGCGTACGCATCGGTCATGGAGGTCGGGTCCGGGGAGAGGATGGTGAAATTGGTGTCCGCCCAGTCGTTGAACCAGAGAACCGAATCCCCTATTCCCGCCGCCGTATCCACCAGGACGAAATCGAATTTGCCGGTAATGTGTTCCAGGCTGTCGGTGAGAAACGCCTGCTCCTCATAGGAGAGACTGGCCATTTCCGGCACACCGGAGCTTGCCGGCAGGACAAAGAAGCCCGGCATGATTTCAATCAGTGTCTCCATCGGATCCCGGCCTTCTTCAACGATTTCCCGCATGGTGTGTTTGACGTTGAGGCCGAGCATGACATCAACATTGGCCAGACCGAGATCGCCGTCGATAACGAGAACCTGTTTGTTTTTCCCGGACAGGGCCGCGGCAAGGTTGATGGTAAACGAGGTTTTGCCGACCCCTCCCTTGCCGCTGCTGATGCAGATAACCTGCGGTTTTTTATTTGTCGTCGCCATTTTTTTTACTCTTTTTTTCCGCCGTGGATAAAGCTGAAAAGCTGGGCCCGTTCCTCGGCTGTTACCTGACAGAAGTCGTCGTGCTGTTCCTGGAAGGAGTGAAAAACCCGCCAGCCTTCCTCTTTTGCCCGCACAAGTTCTTGTGCCGCCCTGTCGATGAATCCGTCCACCGCCGGCACGTCCCTGGCCACGCAGACGTTCAGGCCGATGCAAACCCGCCGTGAAATTTCCGCGACACAGGCGCTATGGAGGATCCCGGCCTGGTCCAAGGCTTTTTTCCGGTTCAAACCGGGCAGCAGCAAGGCGACGGTGGATTTGTCATAGTGGGCCAGCAGGCTGTCCCGGCCAATCTCTTTTTTGATAATGGGCGCCGCTTTTTGAAGGGCATTGCCCGCCCTTGTCTCGTCAACCCGGATCAGCAGCAATGCACAGGGAATCCTGCTTTTTTTCACCCTGGCGAGTTCAACGGCCACATGGCTTCGGAAATTTTCCATCCCCGGCAGGCCGCTTTGTTTGTCCAGCAGGACAATGGACGGCTGCTGGTTGTTTCCGGCGCCGGCCTTGCGGCACAACTCTTTTTTTTGTGCCGCGGAAAGGCTGCTGTCAAGAAGCAAAAGGGCACGGGGGGTATCGGGGTTTTCTTCCAGCCGGACAAACTCCACGGCAAATCCCGCCGCTTGCTCTTCAACGAGGCGGAGAAAATCGGCAAAACCCGTGTTGCCTTCCTGCCGTCTGACCCGTGCCACGGTTTACGAAACCTTGCTTCCCGGGGTTACCGGCGCGGAGACGGCGGAGAGAAACAACCGGTCCTGATCCCTGACCGCCAGCACCATGCCGTGGGAGGTGATGCCCATGAGCTTGGCCGGTTTCAGGTTTGCCGCGATGATCACCTGTTTTCCCACCATCTCTTCCGGGCTGTAAAATTCAGCGATACCGGCGACAATAATGCGTTCCTCCGGCGCCTTGACGGTGAGCTTCAGCAAGCGGTCCGATTTTTTTATTTTTTCAGCGGCCATTACCTCGGCCACCCGCAGATCGACCTTTTTAAAATCATCAAAGGAGAGCAGCTCCTCTTCCGGTTGTTTTTCCTCGCTCACGACGGTTGTTTCCTTTGTGTTTGGTTGGGCGGGCCGAGCCGCCTCCTGTTTTTTCTTGCCGCTCTCAAGCCGGGGAAAAAGCGCCGGTGGAGTGGTGATCGCGCTTGCCGGCTGCAGCAGTCCCCAGACGGCCTGGTCGGTGAGATTGCCGTCCATGGGCAGGCCCAGGGCGAGCCGCATCTTGGCCGCCGTTTCCGGCATGACCGGCTGCAGGCAAAGGGAAATAAGGCGCAGTGTTTCCAGCAGGTAATAAAAAACCGTATTCAGCCGTTTTTGGTTGGCCGGATCCTTGGCAAGCTCCCAGGGGGCGGTTTCAACAATATATTTATTGGCCCGGCTGATCACCTCCCAGACGGCGGCCAAGGCCCGGTTAAAGGCAAAGCCGTCCATTTCCCTGTGAAATGTTTCCAGCATGGCTTGCGCCGCCCTTGCCAGTTCCCGGTCGATTTCCGTCGGCGTTCCCGGCGCCGGGGCGCGGCTGTCGGCGAACTTGGCGACCATGGTCAGCGAGCGGCTGAAGAGGTTGCCCAGGTCGTTGGCCAGATCCGAATTCTGCCGCGCCACCAGGGCATCGGAGGAATAGCCGGAATCCAGGCCAAAGGACATTTCCCGCAGGAGAAAATAGCGCACCGTGTCGGCGCCGTATGCCTCAACCATCTCCGCCGGGCGGACAACGTTGCCGAGGCTCTTGCTCATCTTGGTTTCGCCCACGTTCCAGTAGCCGTGCACGTGCAGTTTCCGGAAGGCGGGAAGGCCCATGGAGCGCAGCATGGTGGGCCAGTAAATGGCGTGGGGTTTGAGAATGTCCTTGGCGATGATATGTTCCGCCGCCGCCCAGTGGGAGGAAAACTCCGCGCCGCCGGGATAGCCGATGCCGGTAAGATAGTTGATCAGGGCATCGAACCAGACATAGGTGACGAACCGCGCATCAAAGGGCAGCGGGATGCCCCAGGTCAGCCGTGTGGTGGGCCGGGAGATGCAGAGATCCTCCAGCGGCTCTTTCAGGAAGGAAAGAACCTCGTTGCGATAGCGTTCCGGGGTGATGAAATCAGGATTCTTTTGAATATGATCGATAAGCCACTCCTGGTACCTGGACATGCGGAAAAAGTAGTTCTCCTCACTGATTTCGTCGGGAGTCGTCAGGTGGTCCGGGCATTTGCCGTCCAGCAGTTCCTTTTCAGTGAGAAAACGTTCACATCCCTTGCAGTACAGCCCGGAATACCGGCTGAAATAAATGTCTCCCTGGTCGTGGACCTTCTGCAGGATATCCTGTACCGTTTTGACGTGGAGCGGGTCCGTGGTGCGGATGAAGTTGTCCGGGGCGATGTTTAAAGGCGGCCAGGCCTCGCGGAATTGCCGGCTGATCCTGTCCACATATTCCTTGGGGGAAACGCCGGCTTTTTCCGCCGCCTGGACGATTTTGTCGCCGTGCTCATCCGTGCCGGTCTGGAAAAACACCTGGTCGCCGCAAAGCCTGCGGTAGCGGCAGTAGGTGTCGGCAACAATGGTGGAATAGGCGTGGCCCAGATGCGGTTGGGCGTTGACATAAAAAATCGGCGTGGTGATATAGCTGTTCATTGTTTTTTCTGTTTTGAGGTCTTTTCTTGTTTGGCCGGTTGTTGTTGTTTCTTGCGAGGCCGAGGAGGGGGTGGTGGTTGCTGGCGGCTGCCTTTCTGGTTCCCCTGTTCCCAGTCCTCCCGGGGGAGAATAACGGGTGTTTCCGGGGATTCCGGGTCAATGGCCGTGACGGTTTCGTCCAGGACGTTCTGGCCGATGATCTTGTAGGATTTGCCGTCCACCATCAGTTTTTTGCCGACCCGCGGCATCTCTTTTTTGATATCGCGATAGGTCGGGTATTCGTATGTCAGACAGCAAAGCAGGCGATTGCAGATACCGGAAATTTTCACCGGATTCAGCGGGAGGTTCTGTTCCTTGGCCATTTTGATCGACACCGGCGCGAAATTGTCGATATAGGAAGCGCAGCACAGCTCCCGGCCGCAGCAGCCCAGGCCGCCGATCATTTTTGTTTCATGGCGCACGCCGATCTGTCGCATTTCGACCCTGGTGCGGAATTCCTGGACCAGATCCTTGACCAGCTGGCGGAAGTCGACCCTGTTTTCCGCGGTAAAATAGAAAATGATTTTACTGCCGTTGAAAAACCTCTCCACCCGGATAAGTTTCATGGAAAGATCCTGCTTGGCGATCTGCTCCTGGCAGAAGGAAAATGCCTCCTGCTCCCTTTCCACCAGCCGTTCGTATTTTTCGATTTCATCACGGCTGCTGCGGCGCTGCATGGTATACGGCGTTTTGAGGGTACTGTCCTCATCCAGAATCGGGCCCAGACCGACAACCTTGGCCGGCTCCAGATTGTGGTCGGTCTGGATCATGACCATCTCCTTGATTTTCAGATTGTGAATCGGGGAGGTGGCGGAAAAGATCGGCCCTTTGTCGCGGAACTGGATTTTATAGAGTTTTTCCTGTTTGACGGGCTCTGTTTGCTGTTCCTGTTGCATGTTGTCGAGTCGTATTCCTGAGTTGTGTTCCGGTAATTTTTTCACCACGGAACCCGCGGAGGGCAGAGAAAAAAATCGACAAGAAGTTCCTCCGCGACCTGGGGGTGTTCCCTGGTTTGGCCGAAATGGTACGGATTTTCACCAAAGTTTGTATATACCATCAAACCAGGCCAAAGAAAAGCACTTCGCAAACCAGGGCCCGGTTGCAGTTGTGGAGAAGCTGCCGGCGGGCCCTGGTGATGAGAGAAAGTCGCTCGTTCAACTCTTCATCGCTCCATCTGGAGGCGGCGGCCGGTAAAATGTCGCGGAGATCATGATTGATCGTTCTTGCGGCGAGTCCCTGCCGGCTCAGCATGATATCCCGGATCCAGATGGTGAGGAGATCAAGCAGTTCTTCCAGGTTGTCCTTTGCTTCGGCCGCCCGCTCCGCCAGTTGGAAAACCGTTTCCACCGTCTCCGGCCGGCCCGGCGCAAGGGCAATGAGTTTTTCGACGATTTCCCGGCGCAGGGGCAGCAGTTCTTCGGCGGCAAGAAGGCGGGCCCTTCCCAGACTCCCTTCGGCAATGGCGCTGAGAGCCATGGCTTCCGTCCGGTCGATCTTGTCGTGCGTCAGTGCCTCGGCGACCGCTTCATAGGGCAGTGGAAAGAACGAGATAATCTGGCAGCGGGACAGGATGGTGGGCAGAATATCGCCCGCTTCGTCACCGGTCAGGATAAAGATGGTGTCGGCCGGCGGCTCCTCAAGGGTTTTCAGCAGGCTGTTGGTCGCCTCTTTTCGGCGCATGGTCAGGTGGATGTCGCGGATCAGCACAACCCGGAAACGAGCCTCAAAAGGCGGATAGGTGAGGGTTTTTTTCAACTCCCGAATCTGATCTATCTTGATGGCGGAGGTGCCCTGGGGAAGAATCTCCAGCAGATCCGGGTGGTTGCCGGACTGGTATTTGATACAGGAGGGGCAGACGCGGCAGATTTCCCCGTTGTTCGGCTCCCGGCAGTTCACCAGGGCGGCAAAGGCCAGGGCGCAGGTTTTTTTCCCCACCCCGGCCGGACCCCGGAAAAGATAGGCGTGGCCGGTTCTTTTGCCGTGAAAGGCGCTCAACAGAAACTGTTTCGCCTTTTCCTGGCCTATGATGGATGAAAACGTGATGAGCATGGAATAAAGACGACCGGGTCACAAATTTTGAAAAAGGCTGGGCCGGCGAACTTCTTCGTCGGTTGTTTCCTTTTTTCTTTTTTTCTGGACCGGGTCGTCCGCATCATCGGAACGGCCGGAGTGGCCGGAAAGAAAAAGAAAGCGTTCCAGGTTCCGCTGGTATTCGCTCCACTGATAGGTGTCTTCCGGTACCTGGGCGGAGAGGCGCTCCACATAATTGATTTTGGCGTCCAGGTCATCGATGAAGTTGAGGACAAAGGCCTCGTGCAGCATGGGCAGGGTCGGCGCGCCGAAATCGTGCCGGCCGTGATGGCTTAAAATGAGGTGTTTGATCCGCATGGCCAGTTCCGGAGGAAAATCCTTGATCCCGGCAACCTTTTTCCCCACCATCTCGACGCCGAGCACCATGTGGCCCATCAGCCTGCCCTGGTCGGTGTAGTCGAAAAGGCTGGAGGAAACGGACAGCTCCTCCACCTTGCCCACGTCGTGCAGGATGGCGCCGGCCATGAGCAGGGAGCGGTTGACCGAGGGATAGAGGCCGCACACCTTATCGGCCAGCCGGGCCACATGGAGGGTGTGCTCCAGCAGACCGCCCAGATAGGCGTGGTGCATGCTTTTGGCTGCCGGCGCCTTTTTGAATGCTGTAAAAAAAACCTCGTCATGGAAAAACTTGAGCAGCAGTTTGCGGAGAAAGGGGTTATCAACGCTTTTGGCGAGCGCGACCAGTTCCGCGGCCATTTCTTCGATGTCGCCGGAGGTGCAGGGGATAAAGCGGGCAAGATCCACTTCCTCCTCACCCTGCCGCCGCACCTCGCTGATGATGAGCTGCAGGGCGCCTTTGTAACTCTGGGCGCGACCGCTGACCGCCAGGGGCCGGCCGGGGACGCATTCCTGTTCCCAGCGATCCGCCTCGTCCCAGATGCGGCCGGTCAGCTCACCGGTTTTGTCCATCAGTTTCAGGGTCAGATACGGTTTTCCCGCCTTGGTTTCGGAACGGATCAGCTCCTTCAGGAGAAAGACGCCGTCAACCTGCAGGCCGTCCTGGATGTCGCGTATAAAGAGGGTGTCAGTCATGCTGTTGTTTATTTTCTGTTCGGTTGTCGGGCAATCGGGAGAGCGCCGTGGTCTGGATGAAGGAGCGGCTTTGTCGCATCTGCTCCGTATTTTCAGGTCGTTTCTTGTTTTTTGTGTTAAAATACCCTGATAAAAATGCTACCTTCACAAAATACGGTTTAAATCTAACATCTAACCGCTAAAACTTGAAACGTTTTTATGCAATATATTGATAACCCCGCATATCTGCTTGGCCTTCTCGTCCGGCAACGGCTTATTTCACCGGAGCAGGAAAAGATGGTTGCGCTCAAAAAGGACCAGCAGCGCCAGGTGTTGCTGCGCGCCCTGCGGGACCAGGAGAAAGGGAGAAAGGGCAAGCTCGAGGAAGAGGTTGATCTGGTCGATGTCCTTGTTTCGCTTAATTTGTTTATTCCCGGCCAGCAGAATGTCACCCTGACCGAAGAGATGATTGTCCGGGCCATTGCCGGCGACCTGGGGCTCCGTTTCAAAAAACTTGATCCCTTGAATCTTGAGCTGGACGTCGTCACCAAGACCATTCCCGAATCCTTTGCCCTGAAGCATCTGCTCCTGCCCTTTGCCGTGAAGAACGGGGTGCTGGAGGTGGCCATCTATGACCCGGAAAAGCGCGCCCTGCTGGACGACATCGAGAAGGCCAATCAGATCAAGGTGCGGGCCTACCTGACCACCAAAACCGACCTGAAAAAAATTCTTTCCGAGTTTTTCGGTTTTAAATCATCCATTTCCGCGGCCGAAACCCATCTCGGCGGCCCCCTGGTCGATCTGGGCAACCTGGAACAGTATGTCAAGATTTCCTCGGCCCGGGAAATTACCCCCACCGACCAGAACATCAAAACCGCGGTGGACCATCTGTTCAACTACGCCTTTGACGAGCGGGCAAGCGACATCCACATCGAGCCGAAACGGGACATCAGCCGGGTGCGGCTGCGGATTGACGGGGTGCTCCATACCATTTACGAGCTGCCCAAGGTGGTGCATGCGGCCATTATCTCCCGCATCAAGTTTCTTTCCCGGCTCGATATCGCCGAAAAACGGCGGCCCCAGGACGGACGCATCAAGGTGGACCGGGGCGGCAAGCAGGCGGAGATCAGGGTGTCAACCATCCCGGTGGCCTTCGGCGAAAAGGCGGTCATGCGTATCCTGAGCTCGGACATCCTTTTTCAGGATATCCGCTCCATCGGTTTTTCCGAGCGGGACCACGGGGTGTATAAAAAATTCATGGAGGCGCCGCACGGCATCGTGCTGGTCACCGGCCCCACCGGCAGCGGCAAGTCCACCACCCTCTACTCCACCCTGCAGAATCTGGCCTCGCCCGAGGTGAACATCGTTACCGTGGAAGATCCGGTGGAAATGATCCATGAATCATTCAATCAGATTGCCGTGCAGACGCAGGTCGATGTTACCTTTGCCACCATTTTGCGCAATATCCTGCGCCAGGATCCGGATATTATTATGATCGGCGAGATCCGCGACCTGGAGACGGCGACCAATGCCATCCAGGCGGCGCTTACCGGCCATCTGGTTTTCTCCACCCTGCATACCAATGATGCGGTGTCGGCCATCACCCGTTTGCTTGAGCTCGGCGTGCAGCCCTTTCTGGTCAGCTCCACCCTGCTCGGCGCCATGGCCCAGCGTCTGGTGCGCACCATCTGCCCCCATTGCGCGGAAAATTATACCCTGCCCACCGCCGACCTGCAGGGCTTCGGCTTTCCCCTGCCGGATCAGCCGACGCTCACCCTGCGCCGGGGCAAGGGGTGCCGCATGTGCCGGGGCACGGGGTTTCTCGGCCGCTGCGGTATTTTTGAGATTTTCCCCCTGTCGAGTCGGATCAAGCAGCTGGTCGGCCGCCAGGCAAACGCCGGTGAAATCGGCCGGGCGGCGCGAAGCGAGGGCATGACCACCCTGAAGGAAGATGCCTGGCAAAAGGTGATGCAGGGCGTCACCACCCATGAGGAGGCGATCCGGGTAACCGGGGCAGCCGAGCTTGATTAATAAATGGAACAAAGAAAGAACGTGAATGTCTGGTAAAATAGTAGCAACAAACAAGAAGGCGTATCATGAATACCATATTGACTCCGTCTTTGAGGCGGGCATGGTGTTGCTTGGCGCTGAGGTGAAATCCCTGCGCGCCGGTCGGGCCAATCTCAGGGACGGCTATGTAAAGATTAAAAACGGTGAGGTTTTTCTCTACAGCGTGCATATCTCGCCCTACAAGTTCACCACCCAGGACGCCCCTGACCCCTTGCGGGTAAGGAAGCTGCTGCTTTCGGCCCGGGAAATCAAAAAACTGATCGGCAAGGTGCAGGAAAAAGGATTTGCTTTAATACCAATAAAGATTTACTTTACCAGTAAGGGGTTGGCCAAGCTCGAACTGGGACTCTGCAAGGGGAAAACGCTGTATGACAAGCGCCACTCCATCAAGAAGAAAGAGTCCGACCGCGAGATGGACCGGCTGCGGAAAACCTATAAATAATTTTCAACCAACACACAAAATTCGCATAAGGGGGCGAAACGGATTCGACGGGGATATATAAGCTCAGGCTGCATACCGAGGTCTCTGATTGCTCGTTAAACGTCAGTACTTAAATATAGTCGCAGATGACTATGCATATGCTGTAGCAGCATAAATAAGCTACTGTCCTACCCGGTTGCTCCTGCGAAACCGGGATTGGGCATCGACTCAGCGGGATAGCTTCCATCTTTCACCTGTGGGAATGGCGGCGAAATAAAACAGAGGGTAGCGTCGAAAGTTTCTTGTCCTGGAGGAAGCAAGGCGCGATAAACAACTAAACAGGACTATGTATGTAGACGCTTGAAGGGGAGTATTTTCGGACGCGGGTTCGACTCCCGCCGCCTCCACCATTTAGAAAAGACAAACCCGTCTCTCTGGGGTCATTCTCCGGGGTGACGGGTTTTCTTTTTCCCCTTGTTTCTAAAGGGGTTGCGCCCGTTTCACATCTTTCCAAAGCACCTCTTCGCACCATCGATTCTCCCCATCCTCCCGCCTTTTTTTCTCTGTTTGGCCCCTGATTCTCTGTTTTCTCCGGACCAAGTCCGAAGCTCGTCCGGAAAGCTACATCCTTGATTGATATGGGTTTGCGGCTGGTTGCCGTTTTGGGCGGTTGTCTTAGGTCATCGTTCGATGCCGCAACCGGACGTTTTTTTCGAAATCACCCGCCTCGGCCATGAAAAGAAGCGTGGTCAACTCCGGTTTCCTGCCCCCTAAAGAAGAAAAGCCGACGCTGATGGTCGGCTCTCTGGGGTGGTCTCCGGTCCGGTCGTCAGTCGGTGGCGAAGCCGAACTGGCGGCGCTGCTCGGCCCAGTCCTCGGGGAAGGTCTGGGTCAGCTTGGCCAGCGAGAGCCCGTTGGGTTCCTCGCCGTTGATCAGGGCTTCGACGATGTCGGGGGCCAGGGTCGTCAGCTTGAGAATGCGGGCCACATACGAGCCATCGACGTCGAGGGTACGGGCAAGCTCGCTGATGGACTTGATCTGGCCGGATTCGAGGATGTCGGCCCAGGAAAAGGCCCTTCCCAGCGCCTGGAGGATGGCGGACTGCACCGGTTCCTGCGCTCCGGTGATTTCTCCATCCAGGGCCTGGGGAGCGATGACCGTCTTGCGGCCGCGCATGCGCCGGATCAGCATCGGGATGTGGATCTGCAGGTTGCCGTTGTCGGCAACGGTAATGGTCGGCTTCATTTTCATCGGCTTGCCCTCCGTTCGGTGACTTCGCATGCCAGACCGGCCAGCTCGGCGATGAGCGTTGTCAGCCCGTTGGTGCGCAGCTCCATGTCGATTCCGGTCTCGCGGATCTCGACCTTATCCACCAGGAGGCGGATGAGCCGGTTTCGCTCCACCGGGAAAAGGTCTTCCCA